>DALYHZ010000120.1:0-7997 GCA_031970635.1 Methylococcaceae bacterium
GCGCTCATGAGTTAAACAGTAAAAAAAATTTAATTTGTGAACGTTTAGGTGCTGTAGTCGATTTTATAATTGAAGATGAAAATATGAATGAAGTGGCAGAATGGATTATGCAAAATACGCCGTTTGATAGGCTTTACTTTTACGGTGAAAATCGTCCCATTCATGTTTCTTATTCATCTGAGCCAAAAGGTGAATGTGTGGATATGATTTTGAAAGAATCAGGAAAAGTTGTGCCGAAAATTCGACATACTAAACATTACGTTTAAACATGACCACTGGTTGCAATGCGGTAACATTCATCATGAAATTGATTTAAAACGGCAATAACATTTTGATCAAGTTTTCCATCACGAATCATGTCATCCATGATGACTTTGATTTCATTCAAACTCAAAGAATTTCGATAAGGTCGGTTTTGCACTAAGGCTTGAAAAACATCAGAAACGGCGACAATACGCGCGCCTAAATCTAAACCATCCGCATCTAAATGAAAGGGATAGCCATTACCGATTAAATTTTCGTGATGATAGCTTGCCCATTGTGCGATTTTTGTTTGAGGAAAAACGGTTTTAAGTAATTGCATCGTATCAAAACTATGGCGCAACATCGCAGAACGTTCCATCGCGTTGAGTGTACCTTGTTTAGATAAAATCGCATCGGGAACGCGCAATTTTCCTAAATCGTGCAACATTCCAGCGAGTTCGATGTGATTTTGTTCTTCTTGAGAAAATCCCATTTTATTTGCCAAAAACCGTGCTAATTTTGCTACATGTTTAGAATGTTCTTCAGTGTAATGGCTTTTTGCATCAATGACTTTTGAGAAAAGTGTTGCAATGGTGAGGAGCATTGGAAAATCTGCCACTTTATGTTCGGATAAAACGGCATAATCTTTTACCGATGAATCGACATAACCCGAATCCATCATTAACCAAAAGGCTTCATTTCGGCTGATTTCGATAAACGCATCCACAAGTATGGGTGCAAAAAACTCGCCTCTGAATGCACTGATTTCGTCAATAATTTTAGGAATGTGAAGTAAAATATCGCCATTGGCAAAATTCACAAAAGGAGCTTGTAAAAAATCCACTCGATCGACTAAAAAAATAAGATTAGCCGCTAATTTAATTTCTTCAGACAAATCCAAATTGTTTAATTCACGCCAATGCGAATGGTGATACAAAATCCAAGGCGCGTATTTTTTCAAAGGCGCGCAATCATGCAAATAGTTTTGTCCTCGAATGCAATGTGCATTTACATCTTTCCATTCAAGTTCTGAGACAAGATGATTATGTTCTTCATTACTTGATACACCACAGTCATGTAACATACCCGCATAGAGCATATCTAACTGCATTGAGTTATCCCAATTTAATTTTCTTGCTAAATTGGCCGCCATCAATGCAACACGTTTACCATGATAGACTTCTGTGATGCCAACTAAATCAAGAGCAGAACTTAATGAACAAATAACATCATGAAAGACTAATTTCATTAGAGAATCTCTTATTTAATTTTAGTGATAATCGAGATATTCTACTGTCTTTTAAACTTTTGTTATCGTAATTTTAATTATGCGTCCTGAAAAAGTAGATATTTTGAATATGCAAAAAAAAGGACTTAAACTTTCGTATAAGTCCTTGAAATATATGGTGAGCCCTGTAGGACTTGAACCTACGACCTGCCGATTATGAGTCGGACGCTCTAACCAACTGAGCTAAGGGCCCTAAAATTTTTTAATCACTATCTAAGAAACAACGCAATTGTTCAGAACGCGAAGGATGACGCAATTTACGCAAGGCTTTTGCCTCAATTTGTCGAATGCGTTCACGGGTTACGTCAAATTGTTTACCCACTTCTTCTAACGTGTGATCGGTATTCATGTTAATACCAAAACGCATCCGTAACACTTTGGCTTCACGCGCGGTCAAACCAGCCAACACATTTTGTGTTGATTCGCGTAAGCCGGCAATGGTTGCCGATTCAACGGGTGATAACACTTTTGCATCTTCGATAAAATCGCCTAAGTGTGAATCTTCATCATCACCAACAGGCGTTTCCATTGAAATGGGTTCTTTTGCAATTTTCAACACCTTACGAACTTTGTCTTCTGGCATTTCCATTCGTTCGGCTAACTCTTCTGGTGTTGCCTCACGTCCAAGCTCTTGCAAAATCTGTCGTGAAATCCGATTCAATTTATTGATGGTCTCAATCATGTGAACAGGAATACGAATTGTGCGTGCTTGATCGGCAATCGAACGAGTAATTGCTTGACGTATCCACCATGTAGCATAGGTTGAAAATTTATAACCGCGACGATATTCAAATTTATCGACGGCTTTCATCAAACCAATATTACCTTCTTGAATTAAATCGAGAAATTGCAAGCCACGATTAGTGTATTTTTTAGCAATCGAAATAACGAGTCGTAAATTCGCCTCAATCATTTCTTTTTTCGCGCGTCTTGCTTTCGCTTCACCAATCGTCATGCGACGGTTGATGTCTTTTAGCCCATGGATAGTCGAACCATATTCCGCTTCAATATCGGTTAATATTTTTAGGGCTTTACGTAAGTCTTTTTCGTGTTCTTTGACAATTTCGCCATAAGTTGAATCAGCCAAACATTTTTCTAGCCATGCAGGATTTGTTTCGTTTTCGCTAAATAAAGCAAGAAACTCTTTGCGTGGCATTTTAGCTTGATTGACAATGATGTCAGAAATCAATTTTTCTTGTGCGCGAACCGTTGCAATACCTTGAGGAATAATGCTGGTCAACTTTTTCAAATAATTTGATGACCACTTGAATTCCATAAATAATTCGGTGAGTTTTTCAAACTCTTTTTCCGTTTTATCACTGGCGTAACCGTACTTTTTCGTCGCTTCTGTTACACATTCTAATTGACGTTTAAGAATGTCTACTTTTTCTTTAACTTCGTCGTAATTGAGACCTTTATCGTCTTCGCCGCTATCATCGACTACTGCAACGCCATCATCATCGTCATCGACTTCTTCATCTTCAGACATAGCCGGCAATGTCGCCATTAAGTCATCTGGTTCAGACAAATCAACAAAACCTGAAATTAAATCGACTAAACGAATGCCGTTTTCGTCATTACTTTTTGCGCTAGGATTTGCGGCTTCTTCGGGAGAAATGGCTTCAAATGAAGTGATAAAATCATTAACAACGACACAGGAACGAGCAACAGCTTGTACAATTTGACGCTGTCCTTCTTCAATGCGTTTTGCGATTTTTAATTCATCGGCGCGAGTTAATAATTCGACAGACCCCATTTCACGCATGTACATACGCACGGGATCGGTTGTACGTCCGAATTCACTGTCAGAAGAGGCTAATGCGGCGACTTCTTCTGCATCTTCGTCATCAGTTGTGACGGCGGCAGAATCGGTAATCAATGAATCTTCATCAGGTGCTGTTTCATACACCTGAATCCCCATGTCATTGATCATGTTGATAATATCTTCAATCTGCTCGGGATCAGCAATATCACTGGGTAAATGATCGTTCACCTCGGCATAAGTTAAGTAACCTTGTACTTTACCTTTGGCGATCAATTGTTTTAGTTGTGATTGCTGTTGTTCTTCACTCATTATTTACTCACGCAGTTAAAACAGATAACTCAAATAGTGATTTTGAGCGGGCGATTATACTTAAAATAAGCGCAATAACGCAAACAAAAGCTGTTTTTATTTGTATTTTTCGGCATTATCGGTTACGGCGTTCTTGCTCATCAGTTGCCCATAAAAATGCCAATTTTTCACGCAAAATTGCCACCATTTGTGGACTGATACCTTTGATTTGTTGTGCTAGTCGAATTTGCAAAATGGCTTGTTGGGTTTCTCCCATCGCAAAATAATAATCTGCCAAATAACGATGTGATTCAGCGGGTTGATTTAAATCGCCATACACTTGCGCGAGCAGTTCAGAAAAAATCGGTAAATTTTGTGTTTTTAGCGATAAAGACAGCAGCACATTTTTCGCCGTACTCGGATCACCTGTTTTTAATAACGCACTGACATATTCCAATTTAATTGCATCGTTGTCTGGAAATTGAGCGGACAATTTCTGATAACGTGTCAAAGCCAGCTTGTAATTGCTTGCTTCCAATGCAGTCCGTGCTAATGCAGCAGCATAATGAGGTTGTTCAGGATTATTTTTGACTAAGGTTTGAAAAATGGTTTCGGCTTCGGCGAAATTTTGAGTTTTTAGCGCGAGTAAACCTAAACCGTATTGTGCGACAGTGCGTTGTTCTGGCAATCCCTGATTTAGACGCGCTTGTAAAATTGGGCGGATTTCGTTGCTGTCATTACTTAATAAAACCTGTAATTTTGTCTTAATTAACTGATAAGTCAGCGAATCTGGATATTGTTTGTAAGGATAATTATCTGCTCGACCACGTGAATCCGAAATACGCGATGCGGTGACTGGATGAGTGCGTAAAAATTCCGGTACATTTTGCCCAACGTAGCGCGTCGATTGTTGTAGCCGTTCAAAAAAAGTAGGCATACTGCGTGGGTCATACGTCGAATTTGACAAGGTTTGCATTCCCACACGATCAGCTTCTTCTTCATGTTCACGAGTGAAGTTGATTTGAAACTGCACATTGCCGGCTTGAATTGCCATAATCGCGGCTTGTCCTGCGGCGGGCGATTGTGTACCAAGTAAAATTGCGCCAAGCGTTGCCGCCGCCATCGGAATGGATAAACGCGAACTCGCCTCATAAGAGCGATACAAATGGCGTTGCGTGACGTGAGCAATTTCGTGCGCCATCACCGAAGCGAGTTCGCTTTCTGCTTCGGTCATCAAAATCAATCCCGAATTTACGCCAATATAACCACCTGGCCCTGCAAAAGCGTTAATGTCATTTTCCATCACGACAAAAAAATGAAACGGATAGCTGGGCGCATCGCTGTGAGCAACTAGTTTTTCACCAATGCTTTGAATATATTGTTGGATTTCGCTGTCTTGATTGATGGTGACTTGCGTGTGCAAACTGCGAAAAAAGGCTTCCCCTAATTTTTTTTCTTCTTCAGGACTAATCAACGCGCCTGACGAATCGCCCATGTCCGGCAGTTCGATTTTGTCCAATTCGAGCGCGTACATTGGCATTGAACTCATCAGTAAGCTGATTAAAAAACATTGTCGCCAAAATTTTCGGGTTGTGAAGTTAGTCATTTTTGTAGTTTGAATCTTTTGGTTGAACTTTCAAATTATTGGCTTTGTAAATAAACGTTCTTAATTTTTCGATTTGTTGTTTCAAATCATAAACTGATAAATCAGCGGCATAATTATTTGCTACATAACGTCTTGCGACTTCTACTTTATTAGCCGTTGGTATTTTTTTTCCTTTTTCATGATTCGATGACTTGTATTTCAGCGTATTTGCCCATTTATCTTTAGAAATAATTCCTAATGCAGAAGAATGAACTTCTTTAACGCATTCTTCTATATGGTCAGGATTAACATAATTTTCTGTTTCACGACCTGCCGTCACCCACGCAAAGCCTTCGCCTTCGTCAAATTCTTCTTTTAATCGTTTTTTGGTTTCGTTGATTTCGGCATCAAATTTATCTTTGTCACTATCAAAAAAAATACAACTGTGTCGATTCAAGTTTCTGACCGAAATAAAATCGTTTAATTCCCGTTTCATATCTTCGTTATCGTTTGCGGTAATGTGACTAAAAAGCCGCCCACCAAAAAACATAATCGAATAATGAATCCCTTTAACAAGCGTTTCATCAACACTTTCTAGCCAAAATTTAAGATAAATTCGGTCAGATGGACCTTCAACCCAGATTAAACAATTCGCTTGCAAAATATCCGAGGCTTTATAACCCAAGTCATGACAAATTCTCGATTTATCTTTTGTGCTTGAAATCGCTTCAACCGTTGTTTTGCCGTCGATATTTCTAACGTGAAATATCTCCGTGTCTTCGGTGTCCAACAAATGCGCTGAATGCGTGGTGAAAATATATTGATTACTTGTTTTGTTTGATGCTAGGTATTGAATCAATTTACGTTGTAACAACGGATGCAAATGCAATTCGGGTTCTTCAACACATAAAATCGAATTTTCCAGCAACGTAGCGGCGGATGCCAAAATGATAACTTCATGAATTCCCGTACCTAACGAGGATAAAGGTAATACTTTTCCATCCATATAAACGTTAATTTTGTCCCTGCTATAGGGAATTTCTATCCATACTTTTTCTTTATCTAAAACTTCTCTGAGAAAACAATTGATAGCTTCAAATTTTAATTTCTTTGATTGGTCATTATCGGGATTTTGCAGTTGAGCAAGTCTATCAATAATACCCAGACCGCTGAAATCATCTGACACTGAGCCAGCTTCGCCAATTTTTCGGATTGCTGGGATGATTTCAATTGGGGGGATTTCTTTTAGCAAAGGAACATGTTTATTTGCAAGTGTAAACAATATCTCTGTTATCCATTGACTTAAATCATTGTTACTATCAAATGGTTTCGCCAATAAAAGTTTCCATAAAATGTTCCACTCATTCCGTTCCATAATTCGATTAAGCTCTACTGGCTTATGTAGCTCATAAGAAAAATTTAAATCGGCAGCTTCATAGGTAACAAAAGCATGAGTGTCCAAGTGCGTAAATTGTTCAGACGTTAAAAGTTTTAACCATAACGCATAAACTTTTTTTACTTCACATTCTTGGATTGTGTAAAAATTTTTTTTGAAGTGTTCTATAGTTAGTGGAATGGGAAACGTAATCCTATGTCTTGTTGGTTCTCCAGAGATATGCTTATCAATTTCAGAAAAATTTCTACTAGGATTTGTAGCATTTGTGATTTGAGCTACCGCATTTGGCAATCCATGTTTCAGAAAATTGATGATATTAGATTTCCCCGAATTGTTTTGCCCAATAATTAAATTGATTTTGTTCAGTGGAGCAATTAAGACTAATTCATCGCCCACACTGCGATAACCTGAAAAACCAAAACCTAAAAATGGCGGCATGAAAAACCTCGTTTAGTTTAAATGTTCATTCACTCCCACGTTTTGAAGTGGGAGCGATGCGTTTTTAATCTAGTTTTAATGATTCAAATGCGCCGAAAGCCAACGCGCCGCCACTTCTTCAGTCATGCCTTTACGTTTCGCATAATCAGCAAGTTGGTCTTTATCAATTTTGCCCACGTTAAAATACTGCGCTTGCGGATGCGCGAAATACCAACCGCTTACCGCCGAAGCAGGATACATGGCGAAATTTTCCGTCAGTTCAATCGTGGTGTGTTCAGTCACGTTTAACAATTTGAACAACTTTTCTTTTTCGGTATGGTCAGGGCAGGCGGGATAACCAGGCGCAGGGCGAATACCTTTATAACTTTCGTTAATCAGCGCGTCATTATCCAAATCTTCATCACTTGCATAACCCCAATGTTCTTTACGAACTTGTTGATGCAAAAATTCGGCAAAGGCTTCAGCTAATCTATCCGCTAATGCTTTGAGCATAATCGCGCTGTAATCATCGTGATTTTTTTCAAATTCGGCGAGTTTTGATTCAATGCCAATGCCTGTTGTCACAGCAAACGCGCCAATGTAATCGATTACGCCGCTTTCGAGTGGCGCAACAAAATCCGACAAACAATAATTCGGTCTACCAGGAGCTTTGACATTTTGTTGACGTAAATGATGTAACGTTTCTAATACTGTTTGCCGCGATTCATCTGTGTACAAAACAATGTCATCGTCCACACTGTTTGCAGGGAAAAAGCCAATCACGGCACGATTTTGCAACCAATTTTCAGCAATCAATGTTTTCAACATTGCTTGCGCGTCGTCGAATAATTTACGCGCTTCTGTGCCAATCACGGCATCGGTCAAAATTTTCGGATAACTGCCCGCCATTTCCCATGTTTGGAAAAAGGGCGACCAATCAATGCAATTCGCCAGCGTTTCGAGCGACACATCATCAATCACTTTCACACCTAAAAACGATGGTTTAATAGGATGA
>DALYHZ010000121.1:0-7937 GCA_031970635.1 Methylococcaceae bacterium
TTCAAGAATGACGTCATTCGAATCATTTGGCAAAAACGTTAGCCAGTCACACAGCTCCACAAACTGAAATACTGTTTGCAACAAGTGATAACCATCTTCACGTTGCCCAACAATACGCAACATCAAATTTAATTTTGCCGGTGCTGGATATTTTTTGCCCCATTCGTAAGTTTTATTTAATTCGCTTGTCATTTAACATCCATTGATCAATAAAAAGTTTCAGTTTCACTGATTCATTTGTCACAGTCATATTTTGTGGCAACACATAACCATTAACAGGCTGCATTGTCTTATATTGATTACGCCAGCCGGCTTGTTCAAAACCTTTATCAATTGTTGCCACCGGTTGAGATTTTGCCGGCACGCCGATAACCCAATAACGTAATGATGTAACCGGCACAAATAGCCCAACTTCTTGATTGATAAATTTTTCCGGATTGGTTGAGGTCTTTACATCACCGCCGCCACGATCAATTGTTACACCCGTTGAATTTAATTGAATCGTGACAGCCCCCTGCCCTAACGGTCCTGATAATTTAATTAAATCTTCGTCTGGCGAATGTTCCCAATTGATATTTGCCTGCACAACGTCACTTTTACTGACAACAGCAATGCGCCCTTCAAGCCCCCAACGTTCTAGCCCATATAATTCACTCTGAGAGCTGGTTTGCTGATATGCCATTTCAGGTGCAGTCGTCATCATAGAACACGCAGGCAGTAACAACGCCCCCGTTAATATCACTATTTTTTTCACGTTGCGACCTTACTCGACACTGTCTAACAATCGTTTTTTAAAATCGAGCAAATCGGGGTCTTCCGGCGCAGTTTTTAATGCCATTTCGAATAATTGTCGTGCATCGTCTTTGCGTCCCATTGTCCAAAATACTTCGCACAAATGCGCGGCAATTTCACCGCTATTTTGTTTGTCGTATGCCGCTTGTAGATATTTCACTGCTTGCGGATAATTTCCCAGTCGGAACTGCAACCACCCGAAACTATCCATAATTGCCGGTTCATTGGGTTGTAATTTAATGGCACGTTGCAAATACTTTTCAGCATCACGATAACGTTTGGAATCGTTTAACAACGTATACCCTAACGCATTTAGGGCTTCGGCATCGTTTGGATATTTGGCAATAATTTTCTTCAAGTCTGATTCTAATACATCCAATTTGCCTAAATGTTCAGCAACTAATGCACGGGTATAAAGCAAATCTTTTTCCTCGGGCAATTGCAATAAGGTTTCGCTCAACAAACTAAACGCCTTTTCATGTTGATTTTGTTGGTTATACAAACTTGCTTGCATTAACACCAAACGTAATTTTTGTTGCGGAAAATTTTTCACTAATTTTTCTAAACGCACATCTACGTCATCGTATTTATGTTCTTTTGCCAACAGGTTAATCGCTGAAATACCGGCATCAAATGAAAATAAACCATCATTGACTTTATCAAACAACGCAACAGCCGCCGCGACGTTGTTGCGTTTTTCCTCGATTTTTCCCAAATAAAAATTCGCCTGTGAAGTCCATTCAGGTTGTTCAGAAAGTGTTTTTAAAATTGTTTCTGCATTAGCATCACGATTAAGCTGTAAATTGATTAACGCAAGGGCAATATAATTCTCACCGTCTTTAGGGAGTTGCGTAATTAACATTTGATACAGTTCTGCCGCCGGTTCGTATTCAGCATTTTTAATCAATGTTTGCGCCAGCAATTTTTTAAATGCTGGATTATTTGGATGTTTCAAAATTGCCACATTCAATAGCGATTTAGCACGACTTAAATCGTTTGCCATAATGGCTAATTGTGCTTGGATAACTAATGGATGTTCCCAATCGGGTTGCAGTGCCAGCGTTTGCTCAACTTTCTTTTCGGCTTGTACGTTATTTTTCATTTGCATGGAGAGCAACGATTGCACAAAATAAATCACCGCTTTGTTACTTGTCGTTTTGCCTGACAACGTTTCCAGTGCATCGTAAATGGATTTTTCTTTACCTTCTTTTTGTAAAACACTGCTCAATTCCAATAGCGCATTTTCAAAATTTTCAGGTTCTGCTGTCAGTAACGCATTTAATTCTTTAACTGCCGCTGCTTTGTCTTTGCCTCGCAACGCAGACAAAGCCGCCACTTTTCTAGCCGTTATGTTTTTAGGTTCTTGATTGACCCATGCAGAAACTGCATCATTGGTTTTGCGTGAATCTTTAATTTGCAACGCGAGTTTTGCGGCTTGTTCAGCAAATTTTGGGTCATGAACACGTTTAGTCAGTTCCATGTAGGCTTCGTACGCAAGACCATACTGTTGACGTTGCGTCGCTAATTCAGCGGCTAAAAGTAAATACATGACATCCGGATCAATTGCTGTCTTGACTTCAAGGGGAGGCAGTTTTGGCTTAGCGATTTTAGATTCGTCAGTGTCAGGTGTTTCAGCAGGCGAAACAACTTCAGGCGTTACCGCTTCTTGTGTGGATAATTTTTCAGGTTCAACGGCGCAACTGCCTAATAAAATAACGCTAATAAAAGATAAAAATGGGAGCTTTAACACGCTAGTTCCTAGTTCATAATCGAAATGTAAGTTGTTCAATAGCGTAGCAGAAAAATCCACCGAATTAGAGTGCTGTTTTTTTTACAGTTGGATAACACAGCTATATTTCTTAGAATAGCAACATCATACAGACGTTAAAGCCTAAGATAAAAAATGAATTCTTAATGTTATCTTATAGCTTTAGCTTGTTTTCATCTACGACGAACTCGAATGACTCTTCTTGCCCTTGGCATCAATTATAATACTGCGCCCGTTGCGATTCGTGAACAACTGGCGTTTCCCGCAGACGTTTTGCCAAATGCTTTGCAGGATTTACTGCGCCTAAACGAAATCCGTGAGGCGGCAATTTTATCGACTTGCAATCGCACGGAGTTTTATTGCCGAACAAAATCGGGTAATCAAAATTTGTTAATTGACTGGATTGCCGAACATAAACAGCTTGCAGTATCTGATTTAAGCCCTTATTTGTATTGCCACACCGATAGCGAGTTAATCCGACACATGTTTCGTGTAGCTTGCGGTTTAGATTCCATGATTTTGGGCGAACCGCAAATTTTGGGACAAATGAAAACAGCTTATCAAACCGCGTGTGAGGCGGGGACAATTGGCAAATTACTTGGCAAATTATTTCAACACACCTTTACCGCTGCAAAAAAAGTGCGAACAGATACCGCAATTGGCTCAAGTCCGGTTTCTGTGGCATTCGCTGCCGTGCAACTCGCCCAGCAAATTTTCGACAAACTCAGCGAACAAACCGCACTGTTAATCGGTGCCGGTGAAACCATTGAACTCACTGCGCGGCATTTAAGTCAACAAGGTGTTGGACGCATTATCATCGCTAATCGAACGTTTGAAAAAGCCCACACGCTTGCTGAACAATTTAACGGTTACGCGATTAGCTTGGCAGAAATGCCCAATCATTTAGCCGAAGCCGATATTGTGATTTCTTCAACAGCGAGCCAATTGCCCATTTTAGGCAAAGGACGTGTCGAAAGTGCCTTGAAAAAACGTAAACGTAAACCCATGTTTATGGTTGATTTGGCTGTACCGCGCGACATCGAAGCCGAGGTTGAACAATTAGCGGATGTGTATTTATATACCGTCGATGATTTGCAATACACGATTGAACAGAATATGAATTCGCGTCGTCAAGCCGCCGAGCAAGCCGAAGAAATTATCGACACACAAGTGGATCATTTTTTAACATGGTTACGCGCTCAAAACGCACAATCGCTGATTAAAGATTATCGTTCACAAGCTGAAGTAGTCCGTGACGACGCATTGCAAAAGGCTTTAGCCTCGTTTAATAATGGCATTTCTGCTGAAGTTGCCTTACAGCGTTTAGCGCATACATTAACCAATAAACTCATTCATACGCCCAGTACGCAATTGCGCGTAGCCGCAGAAAATGAACGCCATGATTTGCTTGCGGCAGCATTAGAAATTTTCCAACTTAATCCATCTCAACAATGAAACCATCGATAGAACAAAAATTACAAAATCTTTGCGAACGTCACGACGAAATTTCGGCATTACTTTCCGAACCAGAAACACAAAGCAATCAAAATAAATTCCGTTCGTTAAGCCAAGAATACGCACAAATTAGCCCGTTAGTGGAATGCTACAAACGTTATGAACAACTTGTGGAAGCGTTAGCCGCCGCAAAAGAAATGGCAAATGACAGCGACCCTGAAATGCGCGAACTTGCCAAAGACGAAATTTCTGAAACGCAAAATCAAATCGAAGCCTTAGAAACCGAATTGCAGGTTTTATTGTTGCCAAAAGACCCTAACGATAATCGCAATATCTTTTTAGAAGTTCGCGCTGGCACAGGTGGCGATGAAGCGGCGATTTTTTCGGGCGATTTAGCGCGAATGTACCAACGTTTTGCGGAGAAAAAAGGCTGGCAAACTGAAATCATCAATGAAAGCGAAGGCGAACACGGCGGTTATAAAGAAATTATTTTGCGTGTGTCAGGGCGTGATGTGTATTCACAATTGAAATTTGAATCCGGCACACACCGCGTGCAACGTGTGCCTGAAACTGAATCACAAGGTCGCATTCATACCTCAGCGTGTACTGTGGCGATTATGCCCGAAGTCGAAGAAATTGATTCCATTGACATCAATCCGGCGGATTTAAAAATCGACACATTTCGCGCATCCGGTGCAGGTGGTCAGCACATCAATAAAACTGAATCTGCCATTCGCATTACGCATATTCCAACTGGCACAATTGTGGAATGCCAAGACGAACGTTCACAACATAAAAATCGGGCGCGAGCAATGTCTTTACTCGCCTCACGCATTCTTTCTGCGCAACAAGAAAAACAACATTCTGAACAATCGTCGTTGCGAAAATTGCAAGTTGGTAGCGGCGATCGTTCTGAGCGCATTCGCACTTACAATTATCCACAAGGGCGTTTAACCGATCATCGAATCAACTTAACGCTCTATAAACTTGATGACATTATGCAAGGCGGTTTAGAACAAGTAATTCAACCGTTAATTAGCGAACATCAAGCGGAATTGTTGACGCAATTGGGTGATGATTAACGGATGTAGTTTTTTATAAATTTCCAAGCACGAATTGATGGCATGAACCTAAATAACCTGACAAATTTATTCAATTATATGAATCTGCGTTTAGCCAATACTGCAATTGATATTGAAGAACGCGCTCATATTGAAAATTTCATGTTAGACGAACGCCCACCGCAAAAAGGGATTGATTTATATGCTAAACGGTTGAAAAGTGCGTCGATAACAAATTTAGATAATTGGGTTGATAGACATAAAAATTTCACTGCTGAAGAAATAAATTTAGGTATAACAGAAACCGCACAACCGTGGACTTTTCGCACTGATAATGACATTAACCGCTTACATAACATTGAACCGAATCTTTACTTGATTCGCATTGAAGATGCCAATTGGCTTTGTGATTCTATTGGTATCACCTGTACTGATTTAGAAGCAAATATTAAAGCCTTTGAACAAGGCAATACTAAAGCGCGGGATTTTCTCAACGGTGTAGTAAAACGTTGGAATGCTGAACGCGATAAACGCCCGATGTTTGCCACCACTGAATTGGAAGTAGAAGACATTATTAATGATGACTCTGACGATTGGTCTGAACAATTGCGAGACCGTTTAGGTTTGGGACATTATTCGCCGCTTTCGGGTCGCCCGAATGAAATTATCTTAATGCGCTACACTGTACAGGAAGTTTTAGACAGCTTGGCAGGTGAAGGTTATCCTGCTATTCCCACCGTTTTGGACAGCAACATGAGTCCATACTTTTTTCCCAGCCCTATTCCTAAGCATAACAATCCTTATTATGGACATACGGTCAATCTTACCGACATTGCAGATGACAACGATTACCGCATGGGCGTGGAATTACTACACCCGCGTATTGATTACAAACCTGAACACTTTTTCAAAATGGGTGTGATTGCCCGTCCGTTTACCATGCCATTGGAACGCGCACGGCGTTTTCATTTGCCTTGGTTGTGTGTACACAGTGAACGCGATGATTTTGGCGCACAGCTTTGGGGTGATAAAGCATGAATATCATGATAAGTGCCGGTGTACAACGCTGGCAACAACGCTTTCAAGAAGACGCGCTCACCGCTTTAGATGCTGCGTTAGTTGGGCGCATGAGTTTGGGGCAATATGACCGCGCCAGACCTGCTGAAGCCTTGTTGCAAATGTTGCCACCCGCTGATATTTCAACAGCCGATGAGGTCATGCAAACGTGGTTAGAACAGCGTTTAGCCAAACCGATGCCCGACGATTTAAGCCCTAAACGTTATGCTGATGCCTTAGTCGAAGCCTTTCGCACCATTCATTTATTGCCGTTGCCTAATACGCGCAACTGGTGCGTAGAACGCCCTGCAGAATTACGCGCATGGTTGCGGAATTTTACCTTAGACAGCAGTCGTGACCCCGAAGCTGCGTTACTTATCATGTTAGCGCACGGACAAAACGACCGTCGTTTACTATTCACTTGGATGGCTGTGATTCGTCGTGGTCGTCCTGTTGAGCATATTCGCCATGCTTTATTAGGTTTACGCAAAATGCCTGCCGATGATAAGGGCGCGGTAGAACGCGGCTTGCCCAGAGCCTTATTGCGCGGTTTGTTGGATTATGGCGAAACCTTAGTGAAAGCAGGCGATAAAAAAGGCAAGCCTTGGCTGGAAGAAGTAGATTTTCTGGCGGCGGTGTATCCAATGAGTCAAGAGGTATGGGGGCGAAAATTCCGCGATGTTTTGCAAGTGCGGGATGTATCGAAAGATGTGCATAACTGGCTGGATAGTCGCTTTCGTGTTACGGTCAATAAGCAAGATAAAACCGCAAAAGGTTTTCTTAAACCGCCTCATGTTGATGACATGACACCTTTACTGCTGAGAATGCAAAAAGACTTTGCAGGTACACGCTCGGCTTTAATGGCATTTTTTGATAAATATCGCCGTTATACTCAAGATAGCGGTGATAGTTTTTACTTAGTGCGTACTTTTTGCAATGTTGGTGAAAAATTATTAAAACACGACCCACAGTGGGCGCGGGAATTAGCCCACGAAGCGGCTCGCTGGGAGCCAAGCAATTCTCATACTTGGGCATTATTAGCCCGCGCTTTGGAAGAAGAAGGAGATTGGCGACGCGCTGAAGCCGTGTATTGGAATGCACGGCGGCGTTTTCCGCATAATGCTCTCTGTCATACGCAGTTAGGACATGCTTTATTACTGCACGGTCAAGAAGATTTAGGCGAAATGATTTTTCGGCAAGCCACGCGCTTATTTCCCAATGACCCGATTACTTGGTCTGAATTGGGACACAGTTTGCGTGTCACTGGGCGTTATGAACAAGCGGTAGCCGTGTATAAGGAAGCGCAATCTCTGGGGTTTAACCGTTATCCCATTATTGCTACTGCTTTAACAAGTGCATTAATTGATTTAAATCGTTTAGACGAAGCGGAAAGCGCGTTGCAATGGGCTGAACAAGTAGACGATGAAGAAAACCCTCAACAATTAAAAAAACTTCAAAATGCGTTAATTCGTGCTAAAAATGGAGACTCGCAGCCACCTAGAGGATTAAAGCCTTTAAAAGAAATAACAGGCGGCAATCTTCGTGATTTAGCCGATATTACCGGCACCGATTTAAACCATGCCGTGCCACTGGGCAAAGCCCGTTTATTGCGTCGGCAAGGTAAAGATGGTTTAGCCCAAGCCCAAACCGAATTACACGCCCTGCACGATGGCAGTGCTAAGTTGATTGAACAGGGCTTAATCATTAGCGCGGAACAAGGCTGGCAAGCTGCGTTTGCTTATTTTGATGATTGCTGGGAAAACTACGCAGGCGATGGTGCATTGCGGGTGCATCGTTTACGCGCC
>DALYHZ010000122.1:0-852 GCA_031970635.1 Methylococcaceae bacterium
ATTAGCTGCACCGTTGGCTAGTCCGATTTTTTTACCTTCAAATTTCAAAAGTAACCCGTGGATTTAAAACATATTAGAAATTTCTCCATCATCGCGCATATCGATCATGGTAAATCAACCCTTGCTGACCGTTTCATTCAACTTTGCGGCGGCTTATCTGACCGCGAAATGTCTGCCCAAGTTCTCGATTCAATGGATATTGAAAAAGAGCGTGGCATTACCATTAAAGCCCAAAGCGTTACGCTTGATTTCAAAGCCGCCGATGGTGAAACCTATCAACTCAATTTCATCGACACACCCGGACACGTTGATTTTTCCTATGAAGTATCACGTTCACTTGCCGCGTGTGAAGGTGCATTACTTGTTGTCGATGCCGCGCAAGGCGTAGAAGCACAAAGTGTGGCGAATTGTTATACCGCCATCGAACAAGGTTTAGAAGTTGTCCCCGTTTTAAACAAAATCGATTTGCCGTCTGCCGAACCTGAACGGGTGCAAACAGAAATCGAGGAGGTAATAGGCATTCCTGCCGATGAAGCGTTGATGATTAGCGCGAAAACCGGTTTAGGTGTGAAAGATGTTTTAGAACAACTGGTTTTAAAAGTGCCATGTCCCGTTGGCGACCCTGACGCGCCTTTGCAAGCGTTAATTATTGATTCATGGTTTGACAGTTATTTGGGCGTGGTGTCGTTGGTGCGAATCGTCAACGGTAGCATCAAACGTAAACAAAAAGTCACCATCATGTCCACGGGCAAATCGTTTTTAGCGGAAAAAGTGGGTATTTTCACACCGAAACGGGTTGAAAAAGACGTTTTAAATACCGGCGAGGTCGGCTTTTTGGTGGCGGGTATCAAA
>DALYHZ010000122.1:871-7860 GCA_031970635.1 Methylococcaceae bacterium
GCCCGTTGGTGATACCGTTACCGGAACAGATAAACCCTCGACTGAACAATTAACAGGTTTCCAAAAAGTGCAACCGCGCGTTTTTGCGGGGCTTTATCCTGTCAGCTCCGACGATTACGAAGGGTTGCGCGAAGCGTTGCAAAAGTTAAATCTCAACGATGCCGCGTTGCAATTTGAACCTGAAACCTCGCAAGCGTTAGGTTTTGGTTTTCGTTGCGGATTTTTGGGCATGTTGCACATGGAAATTGTGCAAGAACGTCTCGAACGTGAATATGATGTCGATTTAATTACTACTGCACCGACCGTAATTTACGAAGTTCTGACGCAAACAGATGAAATTGTAATGGTCGATAATCCAGCAAAATTGCCCGAAACCAACGTGTTAAAAGAAATCCGCGAACCAATTATTCGCGCAAATATCCTCGTGCCAGAAACGTATGTCGGTGCGGTGATTACGCTTTGTATCGAAAAACGCGGCGTGCAAAAAGATATGCAATACGTCGGGCGACAAGTTTCATTGCATTACGAAATGCCGTTAAACGAAGTCGTGTTAGATTTCTTTGACCGTTTAAAATCGGTCAGTCGTGGTTTTGCATCGTTTGATTATGAATTTTTACGTTTTCAAGTGGCATCACTCATTAAACTCGACGTGTTAATTAACGGTGAAAAAGTCGATGCGTTGTCGATGATTGTGCATAAAGATTCCAGCCAACGTCGTGGTCATGAAATTGTGGAAAAAATGAAAGATTTGATTCCACGTCAAATGTTTGAAATTGCCATTCAAGCGGCAATTGGTTCAAAAATTATTTCTCGTTCGACCGTTAAAGCCATGCGAAAAGACGTAACAGCAAAATGTTATGGTGGTGATATTTCGCGTAAGAAAAAACTGCTCCAAAAACAAAAAGAAGGTAAAAAACGCATGAAACAAGTAGGTAACGTGGAAATTCCACAAGAAGCGTTTTTAGCCGTTTTACAGCTCAACAAAGAATAAGGACAACACAAATGGACTTTGATTTTTCGTTTTTTTTATTTGCGGCAACGGTTGTAACAGGCGTGATTTGGGGTGGTTATGCGTGGTATTTAAAAAAACAAAATGTACCTTATGACATCGAAAAAGAACCGCTTTTAGTGGAATACGCACACTCATTTTTTCCAGTTGTACTGATTGTTTTTTTGTTGCGTTCGTTTATTGCCGAGCCATTTCGGATTCCTTCTGCGTCAATGATGCCGACGTTATTAGTGGGGGATTTCATTTTGGTAAATAAATTTACTTATGGCATCCGCATTCCGATTATCAACAAAAAAGTCATCGAATTAAGCCAGCCACGACGTGGCGATATTGTTGTATTTCGTTATCCAAAAAATCCCGAAGTGGATTACATCAAACGTTTGATTGGTTTGCCGCACGATAAAATTTCATACATCAACAAACGTTTAACTGTGAACGGTCAGCCGATTCCAGAAACGGCATTGGGCAGTTTTCAAGGTGTCGGGCAGGGCGAAGATATGACGGGCGCGGCGTTATTTTTGGAAAATTTAACTGGTGTTGAACATCAAATGTTAAATCGTGATGGCGTGCAGTCTGTTGAATTTACTTATACCGTGCCAGAAGGGCAATATTTTATGATGGGTGACAACCGTGATAACAGTAACGACAGCCGCTATTGGGGAACAGTGCCGGAAGAAAATCTCGTCGGCAAAGCATTTTTCATTTGGATGAATTGGGATTTAGAAAACAAAGGTATCGATTTCAGTCGGATTGGAACGGTTTTGAAATAAATGACAAAAAAACCAGAAGTATTAAGTAAAAAATTAGGTTTAGTTTTTAATGAGCCACAGTTGTTTGTTCGTGCGCTGACACATCGCAGCGCAAGTTCAAATAACAATGAACGATTAGAGTTTTTAGGTGATGCGATTTTAGGTTTTGTCATCGCAGAGCAGTTATACAATTTATTTCCCAACGCGCCCGAAGGCGTATTAAGCCGTTTACGCGCCAATTTAGTAAATCAACGCTCGCTTGCCGAATTGGCGCGACAACATCAGCTTGGCGATTATTTATTGCTTGGTTCAGGTGAACTCAAAAGCGGAGGCTTTCGTCGAGATTCTATTTTATCCGATGCCGTCGAAGCTATCATCGCGGCGTTATATCAAGATCAAGGCATGCCAGCGTGTCAAAAATGGGTTGCCGAATTATTTGCTGAAAAACTGCACAATCTTTCATTAAATCACGGTCAAAAAGACCCGAAAACCCGTTTGCAAGAATTGATGCAATCAAAAAAACTCGATTTGCCGCAGTACGAATTATTAACGATGTCGGGGTTGGCGCACGAACAAACGTTTAAAGTGCAATGCAAAATTTCGTTATTGCCAGACCCCAGCATCGGCGCAGGTGTCACCCGAAAAGGTGCGGAACAAGCCGCCGCAGAAATCCTCCTCGAATTATTAGCAAAGGAAAATATATTATGAATTGCGGTTACGTCGCGTTAATCGGTCGTCCTAATGTCGGTAAATCGACGTTAATGAATCATTTAATCAAACAAAAAATCAGTATCACTTCGCGCAAACCTCAAACGACGCGCCATCGAATTTTAGGCATTAACACCACTGACGCAGGGCAAGCCATTTACATGGATACGCCAGGGATGCACGCTGACCAAAAGAAAGCGTTAAATCGTCAACTCAATCGCACCGCTGATAGCACATTGCTGGGCGTAAATGTGATTGTATGGTTAATCGATGGTTTGGCATTTCACGAATATGATGAAGTGATTTTTGAAAAACTCAAACACGCGGGTTTGCCAGTTATTTTGGCAGTAAACAAAGTCGATAGAATTACTGACAAAGATAGAGTTTTTGCCTTTTTTGCTGCAGCACAAGAGCGTTTTCCGTTTCATGCCATTTTTCCCATCTCAGCGTTAAAAGGCATTCATTTAGACGAGTTGGAAAGCGAAATTATGGGCTTATTGCCAGAAGGTGATTTGATTTATCCGGCTGACCAAATTACTGATCGACCAGAACGTTTTTTGGTAGCAGAAATTATTCGTGAAAAATTGATGCGTCGTTTAGGGGCAGAGTTGCCGTATGAATTGACGGTTGAAATTGAACGTTACCAAGAACTCGAAAATATCAGCAAAATTTACGCAATTATTTGGATTGAGCGGCTCTCGCAAAAAAGCATTATCATTGGCACAGAAGGCGAAATGCTGAAAAAAGTTGGCACGGATGCGCGGCTTGATATTGAACGTTTGATTGGGCAAAAAGTGTATTTACAACTTTGGGTGAAAGTGAAAAAAGGTTGGTCAGATAACGAACGGGCGTTACAGAGTTTGGGTTATCAGGATTGATTTGAAATATTAAATCCATTTGTGAGTAGTAGTCATGGCTAAAATTGAAGGCATTACGATAGAAAATTTTCGAGGTCTCAAGAATGTGGCTCTTGGAATGCCTAATTCTGACCCTCTCACACCAATGACTGTTGTAATCGGTAAAAATGGTGTCGGTAAAAGCACATTATTTGATGTTTTTGGTTTTTTAGCCGATGCCCTCAAATTTGGCATTGAAGAAGCCTGTGATTTACGAGGGCGGGGAGGATTTGAAAAAATACGTTCACAAGGTCAAAAAGGAAGCATAAGGCTAGCTATAGCTTATCGCGAAAATGACGATAGTCCGATAATTCTTTATGGCGTAAGTTTTAATGTTGATGAAGCAGGTCGCCCATTTGTACTGAGTGAATTTCTTGATCAACTTAATCCAAATAAAGAACATCGTCTACAGCATTCAACTTTTTTAAAGTTATTCAGCGGTCAAGGTTTAATATGGAAAGAGGATGGATACCAATTTGAAGATGATGAAAAACAAGGATTTGATGCTGACGAACTTTTCGATGCAATCAAAACCAAATCCACAGAAAAATTTCCAAATGCAGAATGGGTGGATTTATCCGATAGTAGAAAACTTGGAATAGCTACACTTGGTGCATTCAAAGAGCATCCTAGAATATCTGCTTTCCGAAAATTTATTGAAGGCTGGTATTTAAGTTATTTCACACCTGACGCGGCAAGAACTTTACCGCTTTCTGGCGCACAACCGCATTTAAATAGCAGGGGAGACAATCTTGCGAATGTTGTGCAGTTTATGGAACGTGAACACAGAGATAGTTTTCAAAGTATTTTGAATCGCATTGCTGGCAGGATTCCAGGGATTGATAAAATTGACACTGAAAAAACATCGGACGGACGTTTGCTTTTACGGTTCAATGATAGAGGATTTGAAGATCCGTTTTACGCACCTCAAATGTCTGATGGAACATTAAAAGTTTTTGCCTATTTATTACTTTTAGAAGACCCAACACCGCCGCCTTTTATTTGTATTGAAGAACCTGAAAATGGTTTGCATCACAAATTGTTAGAAACCTTAGCGGCTGAATTCCGAACCCATGCAACAGGTGAAAAAAACAGTTCTCAACTTTTTATCACGACACACCAGCCGTATTTTGTTGATGCTCTTGACCCTGAAGAAGTTTGGGTATTAGAAAAAGGAGAGGATGGTTTTTCAACAATTACACGAGCTAGTGAAATTCCTTACGTTCAAAATATGGTCAGCGAAGGTCAACCATTAGGTGCATTGTGGTATAGCGATTATTTAGACGCGCGGTGAAGTTATGCACTTTGAAATTCTTGTTGAAGGACAATGTGAACTCACGATGTTATCGATTTTGATGGGCAAAATTATTGGCGAATACAAAAATCCACACACATGGAAAATTCATAAACATCAAGGCATTGGAAAAATTCCTGATAATCCAGCACAGTTTCCAAGTATAAAAGACAAATCGTTGTTGCATAATTTGCCCTCAAAACTAAGGGCTTATGGTAAGGAAGAATTAGAGTTAGCTGTTGTTGTCTTGGTTGATTTGGATGATAGAAACGATTGTGCAGGATTTAAAGCGGAACTCGTTTCATTATTAAACTGCTGTGTGCAAAAGCCGACGACAATTTTTTGTATTGCAATTGAAGAAATTGAAGCGTGGTATTTGGGCGATTTAACCGCTATAAAAACAGCTTATCCAGAGGCGAAACAAGATATTTCTGATAATTATATTCAGGATGCACAAATTGGCACTTGGGAAGTGTTTGCTGAGATGGTTTATCCTGATGGTTTGAGTGCGTTACAAACAAAATATGGCAAACGTTCGCGCTTAGTTTTGGAAGAAAAGGTAAATTGGGCAAAAAACATTTCTCCGCACATGACTATAGAAAATAATAAATCGCCGAGCTTTAATTACTTTGTTAAAAAACTTCAGGCAATGATAACGCCGTAATTCTAAACACAAAAAAGGCGATGCCAAAAAACATCGCCTTCTTTTATAACTTATAAAAACTCCCAGTCAGAAAAAACCGCCGCTTGCCCTTGATAAATGCCATCGTCATCTATCAAATTCCAAACAACCGCATTACGAATAGTGAAGCGTTTGCCTGTTTTAGAAATACGAATACCTTGATAATTATCAATGAAACCCTGCGTGGTCACTTGCGCTAATAATTTTGCACGTTCTGCTTGATTTACAGGTTCGGCAGATAAACGAGATGGTAGCGTAATAAGTTCTTCCCAACTAAATTCAAATAACGCTAATGCTTTTGCATTGGCATAATTAAATAGTGGTTCGGATTGCGTGTTATGCGATAACAAGGCAAATTCGCCGTTAAAAGCAATTTCGGCAAGTTTTTCATTATCGCTACATTCAATCAGAGAACGTCCGAGCAAGCGTTCAAAACTGTTTATCATCAATTCCACATGCGTTGCATAAAAATTATTGGATACAGAAGGCATTAAAGATATGGTCATAAAAGTGTTATTACGGTTAATCAAATGCTAAAAATTAGTTGATAGTGTCATTCTAAAACTCAACGGTTCAACAGAATGAAAATGAATATCTTGGTTGCCACCATCTGGACATGTCGTATCTGTTTTCAAACAAGAGCCATAGTAATAATCAATGCCGCTGTCTTTTCTATTTAGCAAATTAAATACTTCTGCTTGAAGTTTCCAATGTTTGTTAAATTCGTAACCGACCATCGCTGACAGCATTAACGTTTCTTTTGAACGAACACTGTTATCTTCAATCAAAGCTCTTGGACCAAAATAACGAAATCGAGGTCCACCATAAAATCCACCGAAAATATCATGAGCAGTCACGCCTGAGGCAATAACGGTTTCCACTGCACCAGGAATATAACTGCCTTCGGCTGGATGTCCTTGAAAACGTGCTTTTGAAAAACTCAAATCGGCATCAAAGGTCAGCCAATCCGTTGGTGAATAAAAGTTTGCCGATTCAATCCCGTAGCGACGACTTGGATGACTTGCCTCAGTTGTGCCAGCGTCGCCAACAAATACCAGTTCAGAATCAATATCAAGCCACCAAATCGCGAGCGTACTGTTTAAACCTTCAATCCAATTGCTACGCATCCCAATTTCTGCGCCATAAGTGCGTGCTAAAGGAACAGCTTTTTGAATCGTATTTCCATCTACATCGGTTGTGCTACCTGTTTTTGGGTCAACCGTTGTATTAACACCTCGCGCATCATTACTGTGAAAACCTAAACCACCATTCAAATAAAATTCCGTTTCAGCCCAAGGACCAAACACCATGCCAAGTTTTGGACTTGCCATCCCGTCATAGACCGTTCCATTATTGGCGTTTTGATTACTTTTTGAAACATTGAAACGATAACCATCTAAACGCACACCTACATCAGTTTTAAACCAATTTGTCCACGTCGTTTTGTTGTCAAAATAGGGGCTTAACGTGCTTTGCCAAATCGTATCGTTACGAATGGTATGTAAAAGTTGTTGTGCTTTCGTATGTGTCAAAGAATTTTGAATGTTGTCATTGCGAAATTGCAAACCGAATGTGCTTTCAGAATCAAATTTTCCGAGTTTGTGAAAAATGGTGTGCGATGCTTTAAAACCTGTGACATAACGTTTATCAG
>DALYHZ010000123.1:0-7849 GCA_031970635.1 Methylococcaceae bacterium
ATCAGCGCGTAACACGCGATAACGCGCATCATCAGTGGTTGCTAACATCACTTGTGTATCAACAATGTGACTAAGCGTCATTGGACCTGCGAGCGAATGATCTTTGGTGACGTGTCCGACCATAAAAATCGACACATTATGCTGCTTGGCATATTGGGTTAAATAACTTGCCGATTCGCGCACTTGCGACACCGAACCTGCCGCCGATTCAGACGTTTGCGTGTGCATGACTTGAATGGAATCAATCACCAAAATTTGTGGTTGGATTTCATCCAAAACATCGCAAATGCGTTGCACAGAGGTTTCGGCAAGCATCAAAATATTTTCAGCAGGCAATTTTAAACGGTTGGCGCGTTCGGCGATTTGTTGCAACGATTCTTCGCCCGAAACATATAAAACGGCAATTTCTCGCGCCGCAATGTTAGCAATGGCTTGAAGTAATAAAGTGCTTTTTCCCGCCCCCGGCGCACCACCAATTAACACTACGCTGCCACGCACAATTCCACCACCCAGCACGCGGTCAAATTCAGAAATGCCGCTAGAAATGCGTTCAGCTTCGGATAAATTTACGTCTGATAAACGTTTCACTTCCGAGCGATTACCCGCATAACCATTGGAACTAGGACGTTTTTCAGTAGCGGGAACTAAACGGATTTCTTTAATCGTATTCCATTCACCGCAACTGGCACATTGTCCATTCCAACGTGGGTAATCTGCACCACATTGCTCACAGACAAAAGCTGTTTTGTTTTTTTTACTCATTGACACCTATCAACACACGAATACACTCTATTTTTAACAAGAGTTTAGCTAAGATATGCGATAAAATACATTATCATTTTTATTAAATTCTCTTTTCAGTACAGACGTTGGAGTTATTCATGCACATCATTTTGTTAGGCAGTCCGGGTTCGGGTAAAGGCACACAGGCGCAGTTTATTACCGAGAAGTACGCCATTCCCCAAATTTCGACTGGCGATATGTTACGCGCTGCCGTTCGAGCCGGTACGCCGTTAGGTATTGAAGCAAAACAAGTGATGGACGCGGGTGGTTTGGTATCAGACGACATTATTTTGGGTTTGATTAAAGACCGAATTACCCATGATGATTGTGCGAAAGGTTTTTTGCTTGATGGTTTTCCGCGTACGATTGTGCAGGCAGAAGGCTTGAAAAATATGGGTGTTAGGATTGATACGGTTATTGAAATCGATGTCCCCGATGAAAATATCGTGACACGCATGGCCGGTCGCAGAGTGCATTTACCTTCAGGTCGTAGTTATCACACGCAATTTAATCCACCAAAAGTTGAAAATATCGACAACGAAACAGGCGAATCGTTAATCCAACGCGATGATGACAAAGAAGAAACTGTGCGTAAACGTTTGGCGGTTTATCACGAACAAACAAAACCACTTGTTGAGTATTATTCTGCACCTGAACAAGGTGTGAAATTCCATTCTATTGCGGGTGTAGGCAGTGTTGAAGAAATTACCGCGAAAATTTTTGAAGTTTTAGGATAAAAGATATGGCAGGCAAAACGTTATACGACAAACTTTGGGATGACCACGTTGTTCACACAGAAGATGATGGTTCATGTTTAATTTATATCGACAGACATTTGGTTCACGAAGTCACTTCGCCGCAAGCCTTTGATGGTTTGCGTTTGGCAGGTAGAAAACCTTGGCGCGTCGCGCGAAATTTAGCGGTGGCTGACCATAATGTGCCAACTAATCACCGTGACCGTGGTATTGCTGACCCTGTTTCGCGTTTGCAAGTTGAAACACTTGATAAAAATTGCGCCGAATTTGGCATTACCGAATTTGGCATGAGTGATATTCGTCAAGGGATTGTGCATGTGATTGGTCCTGAACAAGGCGCAACTTTACCAGGTATGACCGTTGTTTGTGGCGACTCGCATACATCAACACATGGTGCGTCTGGTGCGTTAGCGTTTGGGATTGGCACATCAGAAGTTGAACATACTTTAGCCACACAATGTTTAGTTCAGAAAAAAGCCAAAAACTTATTGATTAACGTCAACGGTGAAGTCGGCAAAGGCGTGACCGCAAAAGACATTGTTTTAGCCATTATCGGTGAAATCGGCACAGCAGGCGGTACAGGTTATACGATTGAATTCGGTGGCTCTGCGATTCGTGCATTATCGATGGAAGGACGCATGACCGTTTGCAACATGGCAATCGAGGCAGGCGCACGCGCGGGTTTAGTGGCTGTTGATGACGTAACGATTGATTATTATCGCAACCGTCCACTTTCGCCTAAAAATGAAGACTGGTTTATGGCAGAACGTGTGTGGCGTAATTTGCGCTCCGATGACAACGCCGTTTTTGACAAAGTGATTAACATTGATGCAACAAAAATCAAACCCCAAGTGACGTGGGGAACATCGCCTGAATTAGTCGTGGCGGTTGATGCGGTTGTGCCAAATCCCGCTGATGAAACGGACGCAGTGAAAGCGCAAAGTATGCAATGTGCATTGGATTACATGGGTTTGCAAGCGGGACAAAAAATCACTGATATTCAAATCGATAAAGTATTTATTGGTTCTTGCACGAATTCACGCATTGAAGATTTACGCGCGGCAGCGGTTGTGGTTGAAGGCAAAAAAGTTGCCGCCAACGTCAAACAAGCGTTAATCGTTCCTGGTTCAGGTTTAATCAAACAACAAGCCGAAGCCGAAGGCTTAGACAAAATTTTCATCGACGCAGGTTTTGAATGGCGTGATGCGGGGTGTTCAATGTGCTTGGCGATGAATGCTGACCGTTTGGAAGAAGGTGAACGTTGTGCGTCAACGTCAAATCGTAATTTTGAAGGACGACAAGGCTACGGCGGTCGCACGCATTTAGTAAGTCCAGCAATGGCGGCGGCGGCTGGAATTGCGGGGCATTTTGTAGATGTCAGAGATTTTTAACTCTAATATGAAGACGTTATGAATAAGAATATAAAAGATCTTGAAGAAGAACAAGAATACGAAGCCGATTCTAATGATGTGCCTCCTTCTGACGTAATGGCTTTTAATGAATTAAGGTCATGTGCTGATTTGCTCAGGCTGTATGATAAAAAACAGCTTGAAATCCAGCCAGAATTCCAGCGTGAGTCAGTATGGTCTAAACCTGCCCAAACTCGATTTATAGATAGCCTGACAAAACAATTACCTATACCCAGTATGTGTATAGGTTTGGATTATAAAACAGAAAAACGCTTGATTATTGATGGTTTGCAAAGAATGCAAAGTATTATCTGTTTTTTATCTGACGACAATTGGGAACTTTCTAATTTGAGCGATATAGATGGAAGATTATCAGGCAAAACAGTTTCGACAATTAAAGAAGAATCTCTACATCTGTATGAAAGAGTTGAAAATGTTACGATTCCTGTGACAGTGATTAGATACGATTCTTCTAAAGATGCACATAATGAATATCTTTTTACGATATTTCATAGGTTGAACTCTGGAGGAATGAGATTAAATAATCAAGAAATCAGGAATTGTATCTACAGTGGAGAGTTTAACAATACTTTGAAAAAGCTCGCTGAAGATAAACACACAAAAGAATTTTTTGGTGCAAAAAAGAGATTTTCTAATGAGGAAATGATTTTAAGATTCTTCGCCTTTAATGAAAGACTTGAGAACTATAAGGGCAGGCTTGCTACATTTCTGAATAATTATATGTTTGATAATAGAAAGGCTACTAAAACAGAAACCGAAGAATTGTATCTTAAATCTGTTGAATTCATCTGTAGAAATCTTATTGAAAAGCCCTATAAGAAATTAAGTAAGACTGTTCTTGAAGGTTTGTTGTATGGGATATCTCAAAATATTGAACATTTGAAGAGTAAAAATCGTAATGAGCTAGAAAAACTTTTCAAAAATTTCACACAGTTACCTGAATACAATCAGGATAATTTAAAGTCTGCTCTTTCTGATAAAGAAAAAGTAAAAGAGAGATTATTGTCTTCTAAAGAATGTTTCAGTCGATAGATCATGAAATCTAAGGTAGAAATAGAAAAGTTATTAAATGAACTTGATAATTTTTACAATCAACCTTATTGCTCTAATGAACATGCACAGCTTTACTCAAAAATAGCATTGTTGGAGCTTTGTGGTTGGTTGGAAGTGACTTTGGATGAGATAGTCAAGAATTACGCATTAGATACGGCAGTACCGAAACTGACTAAGCCAAAAAATGTCGAGTATTTAAAAGAAAATGTGATAAGAAAAACATCTGGTTTTAAATACGATAGAAATTTTCGACCTATGCTGATTCATACTATTGGGATAATTGGTGTTGAAAAGTTAGAAAAAGAATGTGAAGCTGATTTACAAAACTTAAAATCTGTACTTGGTACTATCGAAAAAGAAAGGGATGTTGCAGCACATACATCAATAGCAGGTGTTACATCTACTTATGACTCACCATCAGTAATAAAAAACAAACTGAATCAACTTTGTCCAATTTTGGAAAAAATTGAGAAAGAGTTAAATAAAATATAAACGAACTTTGCGTTTATTCATTATGTTTTCTTACAAATAATTATTAACACCTTCAACGAGTTCTAATAAATATGCGAGCCTTTACAACTTTAACTTCAATCGTCGCACCACTCGACCGTGCTAACGTCGATACCGATGCGATTATTCCAAAACAATTTTTGAAATCGATTCGCCGCACGGGTTTTGGCGTTTATTTATTCGATGAATGGCGATATTTAGACCAAGGGCAACCCGATATGGATTGCACCAATCGCCCGATTAACAAAGATTTCGTTTTAAACAAACCACAATATCAAGGCGCACAAATCTTACTCACGCGCGAAAATTTCGGTTGTGGCTCATCACGCGAACACGCACCGTGGGCATTAGAAGATTACGGTTTTCGCGCGATTATCGCACCGAGTTTTGCCGATATTTTCTACAACAACTGTTTTAAAAACGGTATTTTGCCGATTGCGTTAGACGCTGAAATTGTTGACAGTTTGTTTAAAGAATTAACAGACGGTTATTCATTAACTGTTGATTTAGCGGCGCAAACCATTTCTACACCAAGTGGTAAAATCATCATATTCACAGTTGATGAAAATCGTAAATTCCGCTTGCTTAACGGTTTAGATGATATTGGTTTGACCCTTCAACATGCCGATGAAATTCGCGCTTATGAAGTTGAACGTGCAAAACGTGCGCCGTGGTTGTTTAGAGAAATTTCAATTTAAAAATCAAAAGGATTTTAATTACATGACAAAAAAAATTGCAGTTTTAGCGGGTGACGGAATCGGAACAGAAATCGTTGCCGAAGCTCTCAAAGTTTTAGATTTCCTCAATGCCGACATGAGCTTAGGCTTTGAGTTTGAACACGGTTTAATCGGTGGTGCGGCGTATGATGTGCATGGCACGCCATTTCCACAAGCAACCATTGATTTAGTCACGCCAGCCGACGCAGTTTTACTCGGTGCAGTTGGCGGTTATAAATGGGAATCGCTCGATATTTCAGTGCGTCCAGAAAAAGGTTTGCTTGGTTTGCGTTCGATGCTGAATTTATTTTCAAATCTGCGTCCAGCGTTGCTTTATCCACAACTTGCCGCCGCGTCAACGTTAAAACCTGAAATCGTAGCAGGTTTAGATTTAATGATTGTGCGCGAACTCACAGGTGGGATTTATTTCGGTCAACCGCGCGGCATTCGTGTTTTAGAAAATGGCGAACGTCAAGGTTTCAATACCGCGACTTATACCGAATCTGAAGTACGCCGTATCGCGCATTCAGCATTTAAAATCGCGCAAAAACGTAATAAAAAATTATGTTCAGTCGATAAAGCCAACGTTCTTGAATGCACCGAATTCTGGCGCGAAATCGTTACCGAAGTAGGCAAAGAATATCCTGATGTCGCGCTTTCACACATGTACGTTGACAACGCCGCGATGCAACTCGTTCGTGCGCCAAAACAATTTGACGTGATTTTAACCAGCAATTTGTTCGGCGACGTGTTGTCAGATTGTGCGTCGATGCTCACAGGTTCGATTGGTATGTTGCCATCAGCGTCACTCAATGAAACTGGCAAAGGCATGTATGAACCAATTCACGGTAGTGCGCCTGATATTGCAGGCAAAAACATTGCGAATCCATTGGCAACAATTTTGTCTGTTGCAATGATGTTGCGTTACACATTCGATAACGAAACAGCAGCGGCACGCATTGAAAAAGCAGTGAATGCCGCACTTGATGCAAATGTTCGTACCGCTGATATTTACAGCGAAGGCATGACGAAAGTGAGTTGCTCAGAAATGGGCGATGCGGTTGTGAACGCACTCAAAAATGGGAGTTAATCATGAGCAAAACCTATAACGTTGCCGTCGTTGGTGCAACAGGCGCAGTTGGTGAAACAATGCTTTCTATTTTGGAAGAGCGCAATTTTCCTGTCGGCGAAGTTTATGCACTGGCTAGCGCAAATTCGGCTGGAAAACGTGTGCCATTTAAAGGCGGTTCGCTGGTTGTGCAAGATTTAGCGACTTTTGATTTTTCCAAAGCACAAATTGGTTTGTTTTCACCAGGTGCGTCGGTTTCAGAAATTTACGCCCCAAAAGCAGCGTCGGCGGGCTGTGTCGTAATTGATAACACCTCACAATTTCGTTATGACGATGACATTCCGCTTGTCGTTCCTGAAGTAAATCCACAAGCAATTGCTGATTATAAAAATCGCGGCATTATTGCGAATCCAAATTGCTCGACGATTCAAATGCTCGTGGCGTTAAAACCGATTCACGATGCCGTTGGCATTACGCGCATTAACGTGGCGACATATCAAGCGGTTTCGGGAACAGGTAAAGAAGCGATTGAAGAATTAGGTCAGCAAACAGTCGGCATTTTTAATTCTAAAAAAGTTGAACCAAACGTTTATCCAAAACAAATTGCGTTCAACGTTTTGCCGCAAATCGACGTGTTTATGGATAACGGCTACACCAAAGAAGAAATGAAAATGGTGTGGGAAACGCAAAAAATCATGGGCGATAAAAACATTTTGGTGAACGCGACGGCAGTTCGTGTGCCTGTTTTTTACGGACATTCTGAAGCTGTACATATTGAAACACGCGACAAAATCACCGCTGACGAAGTTCGTCAATTGCTTGAAAAAGCAGACGGCGTAACGGTTGTTGATGAACGTGTAAATGGTGGTTACGCGACTGCTGTCACACATTCGGCAGGGCATGATGCAACCTTTGTGAGTCGTATTCGTGAAGACATTTCACATCCACGCGGCATTGATTTATGGGTGGTTTCAGACAACATCCGTAAAGGTGCGGCGTTAAACAGTATTCAAATTGCCGAAGTGTTAATCCGCGATTTCCTCTAATTTCATTCGGCGCACAAATCTTGGTTTGTGCGCCACTTCATTATTCGTTTAGAAAATGCCTCTTCTCATTCTATTTTTCTCGCTTTGGTTAGCAGGTTTTTCAACCAACGTTTTCGCCACTGACATTACGGTTTCATTAGACAGAAGCCCTGTTAGCGTCGATGAATCCTTCCAAATCATTTTTACTGCTTCAGAATCGCCCGACGGTGAACCAGATTTCAGTCCGCTTGAACAAGATTTTTCGATTCAAGGTCAAAGCCAAAATAGTCGAACGGAATTTGTAAATGGCAAATTGAATCGCATTATTCAATGGGTTGTCACCGTGATGGCAAACGATTCAGGGAATTTAATTATTCCTGTCATTAAATTTGGCAGTGATGCTAGTCCAGCGTTGAAAATTGTGGTGTCGCCAAGTTCGGCAAATAAAACGACGCAAAATGATGACGATTTATTTTTAGAAGTTAGCGCGAATACGGAAAAACCATTC
>DALYHZ010000124.1:0-2478 GCA_031970635.1 Methylococcaceae bacterium
CAACAATTAAACCATTGGTTTTAACCGCTGACATTATGACGCGTGGTCGGCAAAATAATTCCTTTTTTAATTCCCAAATCACGCAACGTCGCATCGTAAAATCCAATCCAATAACGTTAAACGTGCAACCAATTCCTGTAACATTCACGGATTCACACTGGCTCACGGCAGAAAATCTTGAATTGTCACAAACATGGTCAGGCGATGTAACAAAAATGAAAGTCGGCGAACCATTAACACGCACGGTAAAACTGGTCGCACATGGCACAATGGTCGGGCAATTACCGGAACTAAACACAAAATTTGACCCGCAACTTAAAGCCTATAACGACCAACCCGTTTTGCATGAAGACAAAACGCTAACTGGTATTGTGGCAAGTCGTGAAGAAAAAATTGCGTTTATTCCCGCTAAAGCGGGCAGTTACACACTTCCAGCAGTTCACGTTTCATGGTTTAACACGCAAACGCAAAAAATTGAAATAGCGACGCTGCCCGAAATGAATTTAACCGTTGCACCAGCCGACAATGCACCGCAAATTCAAGCCCCTCCTGCTGTCGTTGAAGAAAAATCCATTCCGTCCACACCTCTTTCGGAAGAACACAAACAAGACAGTCCCATTACCGAAAATGAACAGGTGAATTTGCTTTGGAAATCTGTGGCTATTTTTTCAACATTAGGTTGGTTGATGACGTTAAGCTTTTTATTTTTCAAACATAAAGGGACATCAAAAAAAATTAGTGACCCCGTTGAAAGTCCAGCTGAAATGTCTTTAAACACCTGCGTGAAAGGGCTAAAAAAAGCTTGCATGACTGACGATGCCCAAGCTGCAAAAACAGCATTACTTGAATGGGGAAAATTACGATTTAACGAGACCAGTTTAGGCGCAATTGCGCCGCATTGTGAAGCACGTTTGCGAGACGAAATTTTACAACTTAATGCCACGCTTTACGCGAAAAACGCCGCACCTTGGCAAGGTAAAGAATTATTTAAAGCCTTTAGTGAAAATAACGCCCGCGCAAAATTGACGACACGAACAAAAACTGATGCCTTGCAACCGCTGTATCGCCTATGACGTTTTTACCCAAAGATTTTATTGAAACGACCGAAGGTTTTCTTTTTGCTATCGTCGCTTCAGGTCTGGAAACTGGAAAAGTGCGTTGTTTCTTACGTTATGTTCGCAACGAACATGGACGTTGGCGTAAAGTTCAAACGGATGAGGCAAATGATTTGCTCATGCGACATCATTTTGATTACTGTTTTCACTCGTCAGAATTAGATGCGTTTTTGCACGCCGTTTCTCTTAGTCGCATTATCAAACATCATCGTCCGCAATACCGATTAACACAGTTGTTAGCCAATTCATCGCGCGACGAAGTTGAAAATGATTGTATAAACTTATGTCTGTTATTTGAACAAAACGGCATCGATTTAAATCAATTTGGTGTAACGGGTTCATTACTTATCAATCAACAAAAAATGTCGTCAGACATTGATTTAGTTTGTTACGACACAACTGTATTTCATCAATGCCGAGCTGTATTACGGCATCTAATTGAACACAAAAAACTCGCCGATTTAAATCACGATGACTGGATTGAAAGTTACGAACGGCGTGATTGTGATTTAAGTTTTGAAAGCTATGTATGGCATGAACGCCGCAAAGCCAATAAAGCCCTTATCAATGGACGTAAATTTGATTTAAGTTTAGTTGTCCCGCACGAGCCTGATAGCATCACTTATCAAAAATATGGTGCAATGACACTCTGTACAAAAGTGAAAGATGACACGCGAGCTTTCAGTTATCCCGCAGAATTCAAATTAACACATCCAACGATTCAAAGTGTCGTCTGTTTCACCGCCACCTATGTGGGGCAAGCTATTGCTGGTGAAACAATAGAAATTTCTGGTCAACTCGAACAAGACGCGAAGGGCAATCAACGTCTTGTTGTCGGTTCAACACGCGAAGCGCGCGGTGAATATATCAAAGTGATTCGAGAATAAGTTTACGCCATTGTATCAATCGAGCCACCGCAAGTTGTCCCTACACCTGCTGCACTGGATGTGATCTCACTCACAGTTGCAGCACTGGCAGCATTTGCCTCTGCATTGGCGGTGCCTGTATTAAAATTAGTCGGTTGAGGATTATTCATTGCAAAAAGCATTTGAGAAATCGTTGGTGTGGCAGCGGAGACGTTCATGGCTATATCCTCTATTTAGATGGTGATAATTTGGGTATATCAAATTCTACAGGTTTAGGCGGTTCAATTGGTGTATTGAATTTATTGTGCATTCCAACAATTGCTGTTGGCGGATAAGTATAACACGCGTTGGTCGTTGCATCAACGAACCAGCCTATCCCACACGCTAGGGTATCCGCCATAAAATAATAACTGCTAAAACTTGGTTCAAGATGTGTTGTTCCACGTTGAGAGTCATTTTCGCAACTGACAGTCATGGTGTTGCCATCTCGATGCACA
>DALYHZ010000124.1:2488-7588 GCA_031970635.1 Methylococcaceae bacterium
GTTGACGTACTCCCGCCCGTTGTTTGCCACTCACCTTCATCATTGGTGATTTTACATAACGTTTTTTCTGGTTTCACATCATTCATCGTCGAGACAGTAAGGTTTTGTGTTGAACCTTCAAACAGTGTTGCACAACCTGAAAGCAATGTGATTGTTGTTGCAATTATTATTTTCCCTAACATTTTTAAAACCTCTTTTTATTCTTTTGAGAAACTTGCGCGTTTAGCACATGATGTTTAAAACGAATACAGGATGTTCTGGAACAAACGCAACTTCCGTCACACCCATTAAGAAAGTAACTAAAGCTAAACTACGATAAACGTTTTTGTTCATACTCATTCCTCTCTTAGTGATAATTACTGGAAGTGCAAATCCAATTTTGAAATGCACATTAACGATGGATTAACACGCTTGCATCATACCGCCAGAAAACGTTTCGAATCAAGTTTCGCCTTTTTTAATGTCAACTGTCGTTTTATTCAAAACTTGCGAATCAACCACACATGCAATCTGTGCTTTTATTTCGCTTAATAACAATTGTCGTTTTTTATATTCCGAACGTTTTTTACTTTCTATCATTTCCAGCGGCTTGTGATAAACAGGCTCTGTAAATTCAAAAAGCCGTTTGTCCATTTTATGCGCGCCTAATTCAAGCCAGAAACTGTCGTAATCAGTAAATATTTTTTTGTCATAACGCCAATGTTTATACATATGGGCATCATTACTGACCGCATGGATGACGTTAATGCCTAATTGATTGCCAAATATCATCAACGCTTCAAATGCGATTTTTTTTGGAAAAAGTCCATAGCAAGATTTGGTCGCGTCTTTAATTAAGCTATAGTTTTCGTGTTTAGGACCTTGTAAACCACCAATTAAAATGGTCATGCCATTAGGCGATTCATAAAAAGAAAAACTAATCGTACACAGACTATTATTCTCTTCTGATTTTAATTGCAGAGATAATTCTCCTTCTTTCTGATGAAGCAAATTTTGACTAAGAATGACTTCATATTTGCCAGAGTTTTTTCCAAAAAAACATGCTAATTCACACGATTTTTTTTCTAAAAGTAATTTTTGTAGTTCAGGCGAAAATGCTTTTTTTTGAAACGTGTAATGAGATACCAGTATCTGCAAACGTTCTTTCAATGTACTGTAGCTGAATATGTAGGGGCGATGTAGTTTGGTAGAAATTCTCGGATTTCTATAAAGAAAACTTTTATATTCTGACAAGTTATCTAAAAAATAAAGCCACTTTAACGTATAGGGAAATGTCAGCAAACCTCGGAGAAAAAATTTAATACGATTTTTACGTTTATCAAAGTCGGGCTGTTTTGAAAATGATCCTGTTGCTAAGCGAATAAAAAGAAAAAATGCGTTTATCATTAAGCGGTGATTATTTGGCGTGTGAATAATTCAAGAAGGTGGAGAATTATAAATCATCTAGGTGATGAATTGCTGATGATTACGGCGTTTTGTGTGACATAGAATTTACTTGCAATCCATAAAGTCCCTACCACTGCCAATTCGTCATTTAAATAAATTAACGGCATCACATCTCGTTGCCACGGCGGAATGTTAGCTTCTTGAAATAATTTTTTTAAGTCGTGATGCCCTGTTCGATTTGGCAATACTATTTTTTCGCCACCTTGACGCATTTTTACCATAATTTTTGCGTCATTCCATAACTCGGATGAAATGCCGCATTCAGATGGCAAAATGGTTAATACTTGTTGATTAGAAAGCGTCAACGTCGTTTTTCCTTGTTGCCAATAACAGGTTTCAAAACCTGTTAAAGCATGCGTTACGGCATACAATTTAGTGCGATAACGCCGAATAGTTATGCCCTGCCCGGCTAAAATTGGCGAACTATCGATTCTTGCGGCAACCACCTCATCTAAAATTCGTTGCACAAAATTTTGTGATGGCATGCGTAACGCTAAATTTTCGAACCATTGTCGCAAAATCAAACGTTGTTCAATTAACGAATAGGTTAATAATTCTGGAATCGCTATCGTTTTATCATCTGAATTAAAAACGGTTTCAAATGCGGTTTTTGTCATTTTGCATTGCAATACTTGCGCTTCGGCGCAATGTTTTGCTGTACGCGCCACTGTTTTATCAAGCGACGACCAGCGTTGTTTTAATTGCGGAATAATTTCTTGGCGCAAAAAATTTCGGTCATAAACGTTACTTTGATTACTGGGATCTTCAATCCATTGCAATTGATTTTGTATCGCGTAATTGTTAATTATGTCCTTACCGACATTAAGTAGCGGACGCAAGAGCCAACCTTTACCAAACGCCATTTTTTCAGGCATTCCCGCCAAACCTTTCAAACCACTGCCGCGAAAAAGTTGCAATAAAACCGTTTCCAGTTGGTCTTCTCGATGTTGAGCAATAAGTAAAACATCATTTGCTTCGATTAAACTTTCAAAGGCGTTATAACGTGCATTGCGAGCGGCTTCTTCGGGACTTTCGCCTTGCGTTGCCACAGCATTAACATGTTTTATCAAAAAATGAACGTCTAATGTTTCTGAAATTTGCTGACAATGAATTGCCCAATCATCGGCTTCTTTTTGTAATCCGTGATGAATATAAACTGCCGTGATTTTCTTTTTTAATTCAGGAATTGCCGCACAAGCGTGTAATAAAACGTGTGAATCCACACCACCGCTATAACCAATATAAATACGATTCAGTCCTAAAAAACACGCTAATGCTGATGAGATTTCATTTTGAAGCGTAACCTTTGAAATTTTCACTGATGACTTGCCTTGAGATTTGAAGAATGCGAACCGATAATAGCGTTTTTCAACGCCTTAGAAAAATGGAGATGTTATGCGTCGCAGAGTCCATGTGTGGTTTTTTAGTCTATTTTTATTAAATTTATTCAGTTCATTGACATGGGCGCAATTGCCTGATTTTACCGAAATGGTAAAAGCAAATGGCGGCGCGGTGGTGAACATCAGTACCATGCAAAAAACACCTGTTGGAATGGAAAATGGTGGCGAAATGCCACAATTTCCTGAAGGTACGCTGCCGCCTGAACTAGAAGAATTATTTCGCCGTTTCAATGAGCAAGGTGGCGGTGGTGGTTACGCGCCAAAAGAAACACGCTCGTTAGGTTCAGGCTTTATCATTTCAGCCGATGGTTATGTGTTAACGAATCATCACGTTGTCAAAGATGCCTCTGAAATCGTGGTGAAACTTTCTGACCGACGCGAATTAGTGGCTAAATTGATTGGTTCAGATGCACGAACCGATGTCGCCGTTTTAAAAATTGAAGCGCGAGATTTGCCTGTTGTGACAATCGGTTCACCCGACAAATTACAAGTCGGTGAATGGGTGCTTGCGATTGGTTCACCTTTTGGTTTTGACCAATCTGTCACCGCAGGTATCGTCAGTGCAAAAGGACGTAGTTTACCAGGTGGCAATTCTGTGCCATTTATTCAAACCGATATGGCGATTAACCCAGGAAATTCTGGTGGTCCGTTGTTTAACATGGATGGCAAAGTGGTGGGAATTAACTCGCAAATTTACAGCCGTACTGGCGGTTTTATGGGGTTATCGTTTGCAATTCCGATGGATGTCGTGATGAACATCGTGGAGCAAATCAAAGCCAAAGGTAAAGCTTCGCACGGTTGGTTAGGTGTGCAAATTCAAGATGTGACGCGTGAGCTTGCCGAATCATTTGGTATGAAAAAACCGCAAGGTGCGCTCGTTGCAAGAGTGATTCCTGGTGGTCCAGCCGAACAGGCAGGTGTGCAAATTGGTGACATTATTACCGAGTTTAACGGTCAAGCTATCGATCATTCGGCAGATTTACCACCGATGGTCGGTATTACGCCGATTAACGATTCTGCGACATTGAAAATTATTCGCCAAGGTGAATCACGCACGCTGCATTTCAATGTTGGCTTGTTACCTGACGAAGAAGATAAATTAGCGGCGGCAAGAAATGGGCAAAACAAATCGCCTGAAAATCAATTGGGAATTACCGTATCTGAACTCACGCAAGACCAACGGCAATTGCTACAAATTCCGCATAATGGCGTGTTGGTTCAAGATGTAAGCAAAGGCGCGGCGCGTGAAGCGGGTATTCAACGCGGTGATGTTATCTTACGCATTCAAAATAATGTTGTACGCAATTTGAATGATTTTGATCACATCGTTAAAAAATTGCCTACCGGTGTGTCCGTTGCCGTGTTAATTCAACGCCAAGGTAATCCGGTATTTTTAGCTTTGAAATTGAAATAAACAAAGCAGGTAATTTCTTTCCATCCTCAATGTAAGAGCAGGTTTGAAATCTGCTCTTACAACACCAAACAAATCCTATGAATATTCTTTTTCGTTATGCACTTACTTTTTTTATTACGCTGATTACTCTGCCGTCGTTTGCGGTAACAAAAGAAAAGCCCAAATTACCGCCTACTCCCGCCGCTCAAACCATTAACATTGCTTACCTTAGTCAAGATCAAGAGCCTCCGACAGAAATGTTGTCAAATCTTGATCCTTTTATTGCAAATAAAGGCAGTGAAGGCGCAGAACTTGCCATCAGCGATAACAACACCACTGGCGAATTTACACATCAACATTTCATTTTGCATAAATTTATTGTGCCGTCTGATGGGAATGTTAGCGACATTTTTAAACAAAATATTGCTTCAAAATTCCATTACGTCATCACTAATTTGAATGCAAAAAATACGTTAGCCATTTCAGATTTAGCGGCGAATTTGGATACAATTTTATTGGATGCCGGCACGACTGATGATACGTTACGCAACGCGCAATGTCGTAAAAATACCTTGCATTTATTACCCAGTCGCGCGATGAAAGCCGATGCGTTAGCGCAATATTTGATGAAAAAACGTTGGACAAAATGGTTTTTAGTCAGCGGTAATACACCAGACGATATTTTATTTACGAATGCGTTGAAACGTTCTGCTAAACGTTTTGGTATGAAAATCGTCACAGAAAAAACGTGGGAACATACGTTCGATGCGCGTAAAAGCGCACAGTCTGACGTAGCAGTTTTCACGCAAAGCGATGACTACGATGTCTTAGTCGTTGCGGATGAACAAGGTTTATTTGGCG
>DALYHZ010000125.1:0-717 GCA_031970635.1 Methylococcaceae bacterium
CAATCGCGGGGTGGAGCAGCTTGGTAGCTCGTCGGGCTCATAACCCGAAGGTCGTAGGTTCAAATCCTGCCCCCGCAACCAGATTTTTAAATGCCCCATTTTGGGGTTTTTTCTTTTGTAGGCTTTGAATAGGTCGTAATTATTCCACGCCTAATAAATGTGTTAATGGAAGAGCCTTTGGCTCTTTTTTTTTGATTAAAATTAAGCGAGGACATCATGAAGCAGGCTCCAGAGCATCTGCTTGCGTTAATCGAACCTGTCGTTGAAGGGTTGGGTTATGACTGTGTTGGTGTGGAATATAATCCGCATCCCAAACACGGCATATTGCGCATTTATATTGACCATGCTGATGGTATTTTAGTTGACGACTGCTCTAAAGTTAGTCACCAGATTAGCGGCGTGTTAGACGTTGAAGACCCCATTACAGATAATTATTCGCTCGAAGTGTCATCACCTGGTGAAGACAGACCTTTTTTTAAAATCATTCAATTTGAGCAGTTTACAGGAAGTACCGTCACAGTACATTTATTTGCGCCGGTGAATGGTCGCCGCAAAATCACTGGCAAAATAGTTCAAGTTGAAAATGATGTGATTACGCTAGAAGAAAACGAACAATTATTACCAATTCCCTTTGCAGCTATGAGCAAAGCGCGTTTAGTTCCCGATTATTTACTCGCCAAAGGAGGACGTAGTGGCAAATAAAGAAATTTTGTTAGT
>DALYHZ010000125.1:727-4589 GCA_031970635.1 Methylococcaceae bacterium
ACTTTATTAAATCTGGATGCATTCCCGTATTTTCCAATGAAAAAGAAATTGACAAAGAAGCTGTGTTTCAAGCAATTGAAGCAGCATTAGAAGCCGCAACCATAAAACGTTATGGCAATCAAATTAAAGCCAAAGTGACCATTGACCGTAAAACTGGCGATTATGTTACGCATCGCTGTTGGGACGTGGTTGCACCAAATCCGGGGTTAGGTCGAGACGTTGATTTACCGATGAGCCAAATTTTGCTCGAAGTCGCACAATTTGATAATCCTGATGTAAAAGTGGGCGATGTCATCAGAGAAGAGATTGAATCCGTTGAATTTGGTCGAATTGCCGCCCAAACAGCCAAACAAGTTATTATCCAAAAAGTGCGTGATGCTGAACGCAATAAAATTGTTGAGGCTTATAAAGCGCGAGTTGGCGAGTTAGTTACTGGTACAGTCAAACGAATTGAAAAAGGCAGTGTCTATTTGGAATTAGGCGGACACATTGAAGCCTATATTGCCAAAGAAGACATGATTCCGCGTGAATCCATGCGTTTAGGCGATAGAGTGCGTGGTTATTTGAAAGATGTTCGTCTTGAAAATCGTGGTCCACAACTTTTTGTGAGTCGTAATGCCCCCGAATTGTTAATTGCCTTATTTCGTTTAGAAGTGCCAGAAATTGCAGAAGGAACTATTTCGATTATGGGTGCGGCGCGTGATCCGGGTTCGCGTGCAAAATTGGCTGTAAAAAGTAATGACCCTCGTTTGGATGCGGTTGGCGCGTGCGTGGGAATGCGCGGTTCGCGCGTTCAATCGGTGACAAATGAACTCGCAGGCGAACGAGTAGACATTATTATTTGGAATCCGAGTGAGCCGCAATTTGTTATCAACGCGATGTCACCGGCTGAGATTCAATCGATTGTGGTGGATGAAGACAAACACAGTATGGATTTAGCCGTTGCATCAGCCAGTTTGTCACAAGCCATTGGTCGTGGCGGTCAAAATGTGCGTTTAGCAAGCCAACTAACAGGTTGGGAATTGAATGTAATTGATGCTTCAAAAGCCGAAGAGTCTAACGAAGCCGAAGCCAATAAAATTAAACAATTATTCATTGAACAATTGGACATAGATGAAGAAATTGCCGCAATTTTAGTTGAAGTGGGTTTCAATACAATTGAAGAAATTGCTTACGTTCCTGCAAATGAATTGTTAGAAGTTGAAGAATTTGACGAAGAAATTGTTGAAGAATTACGCAGCCGCGCAAAAGATGCGTTACTGATTCGCGCAATTGCCGCAGAAGAAAGTATTGAAATTGCACAACCTAATGAGGCGTTGCTTTCAATGGAAGGAATGGACAGCACATTAGCGCATGAGTTAGCCAGCGAAGGAATTATGACATTAGACGATTTAGCTGAATTAGCCGTTGATGATTTATTGAAATTTACCGATGTTGATGAAGAACGTGCCGCAAAATTGATTATGAAAGCGCGTGAACCATGGTTTGCTGAATTAGCGAACGCATAGAGGAGAAAAATATGAGTATAAAAACAGTACGTCAGTTGGCGGAAATCGTCAAAATTCCATTAGAACGTTTATTGGTGCAATTAAAAGAAGCTGGTTTAACGGCTTCAACACCTGATGCTGAAGTGAGTGATGATGAGCAATCAAAATTACTCGCCCATTTGCGACAACGCCATGGAAAAACTAATATCGAAAATGAAAATGCGCCCAACCGTGTCGTTTTAAAACGTCGCAAAGTCAGCGAATTAAAACAAGCCAGTGTACCTGGTAGTGCGACAAAAACCATTAGCGTTGAAGTGCGTAAACAAAAAACGTATATCAAACGCACTGAAACTAAAGACAATGAGAAAGAAGTTATTGCGCCCGTAGTAACAACAAAGGCGAGTGCCGAACCCGTCATTGAAAAAGAACCAATAATTGAAAAACCAGTCGTGGTTGAAACTGTTGCACCTGTTGAAATTAAGGCACCGGTTGTAGAGCCTGTTATTGAAACTGTTACCCTCGTGGAATCTGTTATTTCTGAGCAAGTTGATAACACAGCTATTGGCGATGATTCTGAAAAATTAGAATCGTTAAAAGAACAAGAAGAAATAGCCGCGCGTCAAAATCAGTTGGAAAAAGAACAACGTTTAGAAGAGTCGATTAACCGCAACGCGGATAAAGTACGTCAGCAAGCGGCGGCAAAACAGCAAGGACAAAAATCCCAAGGGCAACCTAAATCTCAAGCTAATCAGGCTAATGCCAATACAAAGTCTCAACAAGCCGCGAAATTTGCACAAACAAATTCAAAACCTGTACAACAACAAGTACCGGCAAAATCAACTGAAACAAATCGTACACGTCGTCCCGCCAAAATAGTTGACCATGGCAATTCGGCTTATTTGTCAGGAAAAGAATATCCTTTAGGTAAAGAATATCCGTCGGGTAAAGAAGCTAAACGTAATAACAAGAAAAAAGGCGGCAAGCAACAGCCTCCACGTTTAATGCCAAATGAAAATAAACACCAGTTTGAAATGCCCAGTGCGCCTATCGTTTATGAAGTCACCATTCCAGAGATGATTATCGTCTCAGAATTGGCGAATAAAATGAATGTGAAAGCGGCGTTGGTGATTAAACATTTAATGAAACTTGGCATTATGGCAACCATCAACCAAAGTATCGACCAAGATACAGCGGCGATTTTGGTGGAAGATATGGGACACACACCCATTATGCAAAGCGATGATGATTTTGAAAAAGAAATGCTCGCTGAAGTGACCGAAGATGAAAATTATCCTGAATTACCGCGTGCACCAATTGTCACCATTATGGGACACGTTGATCATGGTAAAACGTCGCTACTCGATTATATTCGTAAAACGCGCGTTGCTGCTGGTGAAGCGGGTGGGATTACCCAGCACATTGGTGCTTATCAAGTCAAAACCGATCACGGTTCGGTAACATTTTTAGATACACCAGGTCACGCGGCATTTACTGCTATGCGTGCGCGTGGTGCGGATGTCACGGACGTCGTTATTATCGTTGTCGCCGCTGACGATGGTGTGATGCCGCAAACCAAAGAAGCCATCGAACACGCTCGCGCGGCAAATGTGCCGATTATCGTTGCGATAAACAAAATGGATAAGCCCGGTGCAAATCCTGACAAAGTGATGCAAGAATTGTCTGTTTTAGATGAAATCGCTGAAGAATGGGACGTGCAATTCTTAAAAATTTCAGCCAAAACAGGTGAGGGCGTTGATGATTTAATTGAAGCCTTGATTGTACAAACTGAAATTTTAGAACTTAAAGCACCTGTTGCCGGTGCGGCATCTGGGATTGTCATTGAATCACGTTTGGATAGAGGACGTGGCGCGGTAGCAACCGTTTTAGTACAACGTGGCACACTTGAAAATGGACAAATGGTGTTATGTGGACATGAATACGGTCGTGTTCGTGCAATGTTCAATGAAAACGGTAAAGCCATTAAATCCGCAGGACCTTGTGAACCCGTTGAGATTTTAGGGCTATCAAGCACACCAAATGCCGGTGATGAATTCATCGTGGTGCAAAATGAACGTATTGCCAAAGAATTGGCAAAACATCGTGAGGATAGAAAACGCCTAAAACGCCATGCAGAACAAGCAACAACACTCGATGATGTTTTCAGCAGAATGCAAGCAGGCGAATTGGCTTCATTGAATTTAGTATTGAAAACCGACGTACAAGGCAGTTTAGAAGCGTTACGCAAATCGTTAATTGATTTATCTAACGATGAAGTCGAAGTGAAAGTGGTTTACGGCGGCGTAGGTGGCATTAACGAAGGTGACGTAAACTTAGCGTTAGCTTCTGGAGCGATTTTGATTGGCTTTAACGTCCGC
>DALYHZ010000125.1:4599-7579 GCA_031970635.1 Methylococcaceae bacterium
TGATGCAACATCTCGTCGAATGATTGAAGAACGCGGCGTAGATTTACATTATTACAGCATTATTTACGAAGCCATCGACGAAGTTAAAAAATCGATTAGCGGCATGCTTGCGCCTGAAATCAAAGAACAAATTGTTGGTTTAGCACAAGTTCGTGAAGTCTTTAAATCGCCAAAATTGGGCGCGATTGCCGGTTGTATGGTGTTGGATGGTTATGTTAAACGTAATTTGCCGATTCGAGTTTTACGTGAAAACGTGGTTATTTTCGAAGGTCAGTTGGAATCGTTACGTCGTTACAAAGATGATATTTCCGAAGTCAAAATGGGCATGGAATGCGGCATCGGCGTGAAAAATTACAACGACGTTCGCGCTGGCGACCAAATCGAAGTCTTTGAACGCATCGAAGTTAGACGGGAATTGTAAGCATGGCTAGAGAATTTGCTCGTCACACACGAGTATCTTCACAAATGCAAAAAGAGTTGTCGTTAATCTTGCAACGCGAGATTAGCGATCCTCGAATTGGTTTTGTGACGATTAACGAAGTGATTGTGTCCAAAGATTTAGCCGTGGCAAAAATCTACGTCACGGTATTAAACGCTGACGCGGCTGGTAAAAAAGCCAGCACAAAAGCATTAAATGAATTATCGCCATTGATTCGGCATGCGCTGGCGAAACGAATGCGTTTGCGGCATATTTCAGAATTGCGTTTTTATTACGATGATTCATTTGATACGGGAATGCGTGTGGCGGAATTGTTGAGTGAAGTGATAAATTAGGAGAATGCTAAATGCAAGTTTTTCATAAAAAAACATTATGGCTTGTTCTTTTGAACTCATTATTGCTAACAGCATGTAACGATATGCAGCAATCAAAATCTGCAATTCAAAAAACGGAACAATTCACTGCTACGTCCATAGTTCTAACAGGCAAAGTGGTCAATGATTCACACGAAGTAAAAGCATTCGATGACGCGAACAAGCTCGTTGCGTCAGTGGCAATCGACAATGGACGTTACACAATTGAAATTCCAGCTCAAACTAAATTACCTATTGTCTTGCAAGCAGGTGAGTTGATTTAGACGTAACAAATTACGACATCAATTCATTCACAACCAACATTGCAACAAAAGCAAAAGCCTTAGGCGGTTACACGCGCAAGAATATGATTTTAGCCGCCAGCAATAGCGTTCACACGCCCGATGCGAATAAAACCAGCACCGGTTTTCGTGGTGATCCAACCGCACAATACGGTGGTTGGCATTAAATGAATGTTGCTCAAATTAAATGCCTTTCTGTCTTTACTATTTTTGCAATTATTGGTTTTGGACCGGTTTCACCAGGGTGTTTAATTGGGATGTATGTTGTTTTAAAACGTCCGGTTTGGTTTCGTCATTTGATTGGCGAACTATATGAGAACCTGCCGGTTAGTGTTGAAATATCTGAAATGGAACAATTAGCCGTAAGAAAACAAACTTTTTTATTCTTAGTAGGCTTGTTTATTTTGGATATTGCCCCTGTTCCTGTCACACCTGTAATTGCTTTTGTGATTATTCTGAGCAGACCATTATGGTTTTATCAAAGAGTTATAAAAATTTATCACGAGCAAATGTAAAACGTTTATTTTTTAAATCAAAACCTGTTTTGCTATTCGTAACATGAAAATTTTAGATATTGACCATTACAATCTTCGCGCTGAACCAAATTTGCTTGATGAATTGCGTGATTTTTATTGTACAGTTGTAGGGTTATCAGTTGGCAAACGTCCGGCATTAAGAAGTTCAGGCTATTGGCTTTATGCGGGAAAAAAAGCGGTGCTTCATTTATCACAAGCTAAACCAGAAGAAATGCGACTTTCACATGTGAATGGCATATTTGATCATGTGGCTTTTTCTTGTAATGGTTTACAGGCTTTTGAAAACCATTTAAATCAACACGGTATTCCATATCGAAAATCACAAATCGCCGAAACCATGCAAACGCAATTGTTTTTGAATGACCCTGCTGGGAACGGCATTGAATTAAATTTTTTGCTTTAAAGAAAAATAAATCGGACAAGTATTTTGATGTGCGCCTTCTAAATAACCCGTGGACATCAAAAACTCATTCACAATTTCGCCGCCTGTAAACACAAACGTTTTTTTAAATAATTTCGTCCATTCTGCTTTGTCAAAATGACAATGTTTATCGAGCCAATGTTTAAATGAACCATGTTGCGATTGAATGTGTAAAATGCGATTCGCATTGGTAATCGCGGCGTTAATTTTCAAGCGATTACGCACAATGCCTGCATCGTTCATCAAACGTAAAAAATCTTGTTCATCATAAGCGGCAACTTTTTCAATGTCGAAATGACTGTAGGCATGGCGAAAATTTCCCGCTTTTTTCAAAATAATGTCCCACGAAAGCCCAGCTTGATTGATTTCCAGCACTAATCGTTCAAATAATTCATTATCATCTTGAATAGGAAAACCATATTGTGTGTCGTGGTAAATTCGGTGAATTGAATCGACGGGTTGATTTAAACAAAATTCGCAGTAAGACATAAAGGTTGTTCCATGTATTTATTTGTTTATGGCACGCTCAAAAAAAGCAGTGGTCATGTAGCACATGCGTTGTTAAATAACGATTGTATCTATCAAAATGAGGGTTATTTTTTCGGCGAATTATACGATTTAGGTGACTATCCTGCCGCCATTGAAATCAAAAACTCGCCACAAAAAGTATTGGGTGAGTTGTATCGAATTACCAACCCACAAAACTTATTTGCGCGTTTAGATGATTATGAAGAATGCAGTGCAAATTATCCCATGCCACATGAATACTTGCGTAAAATGATTACCGTTTATGACCAACAGCATCAGCCATTTCAAGCATGGTGCTATTTGTACAATTTATTAGGTGTTCGAGATGTGGATTCAAAAAGAAATAAAACTTAAAGCAAAACAACGTGGTTTTCATTTAGTCACCGATGAGGTTTTAAGTC
>DALYHZ010000126.1:0-4413 GCA_031970635.1 Methylococcaceae bacterium
ATCATTTTTATAACCAAAATTTGCCTCGATAATTTTAAAAAGCTGGTTGAAGTTTTTAGGCATTTTTGTTGAAAAAGATTTTGTTTTTTCTTTATCTTGGGGCAACGGCAAACGATGATGCGACAAAACCAGCCATGCAATAAAACTGGCAAGTGGCAGCAAATTTTCCAGTGGTTTTTTGATAGTCACTAAATTTTTAAAAATTTCAGCTTCATCAATTTCACCAGCCACCAAACGCGCCAGCCATTCTGAATCGTCTTTTGCATTATTTACAAACGCATGAAGCAATAAACAAGAAACCCACTCGTGTCGAAGTGGGTCACTGATATTTTTCTTAGATTTAGAAGGCTTTAATTTTGCCTGAAAACACGCCGAAGATTTTCCCCAATCATGAAATAACGCGCTTAACGCTGTTAAAGTTTTTATCAATGGCAAATAATGCCAAACGTTTGAGCCTATTCGATTTGCAAAACTATCTAAAACACGGCGAGTTTTGAGCAGAGCATTTTTTTCGCATTGCGAAATGAATGTGACCATCATGCAAAATTACCTTCTTTGCTCATTTCCTTAACGGCATCAAACATAAAATCTAATGCTTTATGTTTTGTGAACATTTGCAAAACCTGTTGTCGAAATTCTTGTTCTTTCATTTCTTCTTTCGCGCAAATGAACGCAAGTGGTAAAACAATCGCATCTTTAATCAAATCAGCCACATCAAAAACTAACGCGCCGCGCCGTGTTTTTCCGTGTATAACAGCAAAACCATGTGGAATACCTAAAACCCAAAGCGTGGTTGCCGCCAATCCATAAGTAAGATAATTTCCATGATTGGCATACAACGCTAAAATTTGCGCATCGAGCGTTCCCAACCGGGTTTGATATTTCTTAAGGAAGACCGGATTAAATTCTCCATTTCTATCGCGTGGCGTCAAAATCTGCATTTCGCCGTGTTCGCTTTTCAGTGTTTTTTTCGTGTAACCATTTCGATTATTCCCCGAATTATAGCCTTGCGTAGCATGCTTGCTATAACCGAGATGTTCTTTCATCTCGCCATTTAACGCGGCTTCAATGGTAATTTTTGTCAATTGACTATTCAAATTCACCAAATCTTCTGGTGTTTTTAAGGTTTTTACCAACACTTGCAATGTACTTACGATCTCTGAATTTTTTAGTAAATCACTCATTTTCTTTTCTCTTGAAAAATAACCATCATTTTACGGTTTTGAAAATTTTGCGTTTACACAGAATTATTTACAGTCTCTGTTGTCGAGCATAGTGTTTTTTATTCAGCTGAATTTAAAGTAACATTCATCTGTGTTTCATCAAGTTCATTTTCCCATTTTGCGGCAACAATGGTTGCAACGCCATTTCCCACTAAATTCGTCAATGCTCGTGCCTCTGACATAAATCGATCAATGCCTAAAATTAACGCTAATCCTTCAACTGGTACACTTGGCACAGCTGATAAAGTCGCTGCCAATGTGATAAATCCGCTACCCGTTACACCTGCTGCACCTTTTGAAGTAATTAACAAAACGCCAAGTAACGTTAATTCTTGCAACAGTGTTAAAGATGTATTCGTCGCTTGAGCAATAAAAATAGCTGCCATCGTTAAATAAATCGACGTACCGTCCAAATTAAATGAATAGCCTGTTGGAATAACCAGTCCGACAACCGATTTTGCACAACCTAATTTTTCCAATTTCACCATGATTCTTGGCAGCGCGGATTCAGAAGACGACGTACCCAACACGATCAATAATTCTTCTTTGATGTATTTTACAAAGCTGAAAATGCTAAATCCCGTGAATTTGGCAACCAATCCTAAAATACCAAACACAAACAAAATGCAGGTTAGATAAAAACTGCCCATCAAGGTTAAAAGTGGTAAAAGTGAAGCAACTCCGTATTTTCCAATCGTAAATGCCATTGCACCGAATGCTCCAATTGGTGCGAATTTCATAATGGTTTCGATGATGCCGAATAAAACTTGTGACATTTTGTGAATCAGTGCGACAACTTCCTGTCCCGTTTCTTTCATTGCAGCAAGTGAAAATCCAAATAACACCGAAAAGAGTAAAACTTGCAAAATATCGCCTTTAGCAAACGCATCAACCGCACTGCTCGGAATGATGTTGAGTAAAAAATCAACGATGCTGTGTGTTTTTGCCGCTTCGGTGTAAGTCGTTAAACCTTTGGTATCCAGTGCGCTGACATCGATATTCATCCCAACACCAGGCTGAACGATATGCACCACTAATAAGCCAATTATCAGCGCAAGCGTGCTAGCGACTTCAAAATACAATAGCGTTTTCAAACCCACTCGCCCGACTTTTTCCATGTCTTGCATTCCTGCAATGCCCGTTACAACAGTGCAGAAAATAATCGGTGCAATTAGCATTTTGATGAGTTTGATAAAACCATCACCTAATGGTTTCATTGGGACAGCGATTTCAGGAAAGAAATAACCTAACAAAATGCCCGTGAAAATTGCCACAAGCACTTGAACATAAAGATGCTGATGAAGTTTTTTTTGTAAAAATGTTTGCATTAGGTCATCCCCCTTTGTGTTTAGTTAAAAAAGCATTCAACTGATTGGCAAAATTTTGAACATCGCGGGCATTTTGCGGTAATGGTCCATCTGTTTGAATGCCTCTGTGTCGTAACGATTCCATAAAATCTCGAAACATTCAGTCGCTCTTTGATGGTTTCAACACTATAAAGTTTACCGCGTGGATGGATAGCATGTCCGCCTTTTTCTAAAACATCATTGGCAAGTGGAATGTCGGCAGTAATGACTAAATCGCCGATTTGCAATTGTTTGACAATCTCCTTATCCACCACATCGTAACCTGATTGAACTCGCAACATTTTGATATAACGCGACGGAGAAATAGGCAACGATTGATTTGCAACTAATGTTGTGCGTTTCAGTTCTATTCGCGGCTCTTTACAGACATTTGACACGGTATTCAATATCGAAAATCACACATAGCAGACACAATACAAACGCAATTATTTTTGAGAAAATTGTCGTAAGCATGGCAAAAATTATCAGCTTTCTTCAAAATAATGTCCCAAGAAATCCCCCGCTTTGGTTGATTTCTAAAACCAATCGTTCAAATAGTTCAGCGTCATTTTGAATCAGAAAACCGTATTTGATATCGTGATAAATTCGATGAATTGAATCCGCTGGTTGGTTTAAACAAAATTCGCAATAAGACATAAGGTGATTTTCGTGTATTTTTTTGTTTATAGTACACTTAGAAAAAGCAGCAATCATGCAACTTATACGTTGCTTGGTGATGATTGCACCAACCCTTTCAAGCGTGGTGCTATTTGTACAATTTATCAGAGAATTTGTGATGTGGATTCAAAAAGAAATTAAACTCAAAGCTCGGCAACGCGGTTTTCATTTGGTCACAGATGAGATTTTAAGCCAATTACCCGAACTTAAAAATTGCTCTATTGGAATGCTAAACGTGTTTATCAAACATACGTCAGCATCTCTCACTATTAACGAAAATGCCGATCCAACGGTGCGTCAAGATTTTGAGAGTTTTTTCAATCGTGTAGTGCCTGAAAATGAACCGTCTTACAGACATACCGATGAAGGTAGTGACGATATGCCAAGTCATTTGAAAAGTAGCTTGCTGGGATGCAATTTGAATTTACCCGTGACAAAAGGAAAATTAAATCTTGGAATTTGGCAGGGCATTTATTTGTGTGAACATCGTAATCATGGTGGAAGTCGAGAATTAGTGTTGACGTTGCAAGGTGCCGATTATGATTAGTAAAGCAAATTCTGCCAATGTGATAGTTCATACCACAGCAAAAAATACAAATTACCGTTTAACCAAAACAGCCACATTACAATTCAAAGAGTTTGGTCAACCTTTGGAAACGCAAGTATGCGTATTTGTAGATCCATCTAAAACGTTTCAAACCATCGTCGGAATTGGTGGAGCTATTACTGATGCGGCAGCGGAAACATTTGCTAAATTGTCATCCGATAAACAGCAAGAATTGATGAATGCGTATTACGACGACAAAAATGGCATTGGTTATACTTTAGCAAGAACGCACATTCATAGCTGTGATTTTTCGAGTCATAGTTATACCTATGTTGATGATAATGACTTGGATTTGAACAGTTTTAGCATCCAACAAGATGAAAAATATCGAATCCCATTTATCAAGCAGGCAACGCAATTTGCAAATGGGAAATTAACTCTGCTTGCTAGCCCGTGGAGTCCGCCAGCTTGGATGAAGAGCAACGAAAGTATGTTGCAAGGTGGCAGTTTATTACCTGAATATCGTCAGATATGGGCAAACTATCTCTGCAAGTTTATTGCTGCTTACGAAAAGGCGGGGATTCCAATTTGGGGACTCACGGTTCAAAACGAACCGATG
>DALYHZ010000126.1:4440-7516 GCA_031970635.1 Methylococcaceae bacterium
GGGAATCTTGTATTTTTACAGGTGAAGACGAACGCGATTTCATTAAAAATTATCTTGGACCAACATTACATAAAAACGGTTTGAGTGATACAAAATTGATTGCTTGGGATCACAATCGTGACCTGATTTATCAAAGAGCCAGCACCGTGTTAAACGATCCTGAAGCGGCAAAATATGTCTGGGGAATTGGCTATCATTGGTATGAAACATGGACTGGAAGTGCCATGCAATTTGCTAATTTAAAATTGGTCAAAGAAGCCTTTCCTGCTACCAATCTTATTTTCACAGAAGGTTGCATTGAAAAGTTTGATTTCAACAGAATTGATGATTGGTCTTTGGGTGAACATTACGCACATTCAATGGTCAATGATTTCAATGTTGGAACAGTTGCTTGGCTGGATTGGAATGTAGTGTTAGATGAAACAGGTGGACCAAATCATGTCGGTAATTTCTGCTTTGCACCAATTATTGCCGATACGCGAAATGGTGAACTACATTACACCAACATTTATTACTATCTGGGACATTTCTCAAAATTTATAAAACCAAGTGCAAAAAGAATTATCAGTTCATCTAATCGAGATACTTTACAAACAACAGCCTTTATCAATCCAGATGGAACAACTGTCGTCATTGTTTTAAATATGACCAATAAGGAGGTAGATTACATTCTCTGGTCTAACGGAAATGCAGTTGAGTTAAACAGTTTTCCTCATTCAATAACGACGTTAATAATTTAAGTTGTTTTACAGAAATAAAATTGGAGAAGGTTGTCATGCAAAAAAATACGGGCTTACGGCGCACTAGACAAAAACAGTTCTTTGACCAGTTTGAAGACTATAAAAATATCTGTGCAAACAGTTAACCAGTTTATGATTTGGTTTGAGGATCGTTTACCTTCTACTTTTTAACTGTTTACACAGATATTTTTACAGTCTCTTCATCGGTCATCTTGTAAGCAATTTCTTTAACCTTTGCAGTATCTGATAAAGGAATGACGGTATGTCAATGGATTTTATTGGACATTGCAAGACAATAAAAAAGCCGCTAAGCTAGAAAACTTGCGACCTATTGGACTTTATTGCATCTTGTCAGATTCTCATTTTGTACCGAGAAAAGGACTTGAACCTTCACGAGCTTTCGCCCACTAGCACCTGAAGCTAGCGTGTCTACCATTCCACCACCTCGGCTGAATCGTTGCAGACTATACTTAGCGAGGTAAAGTTTGTCAATTTAAAGAAAAAAGCTTTCACCTTTTACCTTATGCCTTAAACCTGTATGATAACAGACAAATTACCATTGTTTTTCCCCTAAAAGAAGTAACTCTAAAATGCCCTCAAAGTCTAAAAACTCCTCCGATTTTGCATTAAAAACTGATCCATTTGCTGAACGTGAAGCTGAAAAATACGACAATCCCATTCCCAGTCGCGAATTGATTTTGCAATTACTCTCTGATGAAGGTCGTCCAATGGCGCGTCCGGAAATTGCAACTGCATTTGCAATTGAAGATGAAGAACGCCTAGAAGCTCTGCGTCGTCGTTTGCGAGCAATGGAACGTGACGGACAAGTATTATTCAATCGCGGCAGTCGTTATTGCTTGGTAAACAATAAGGATTTAATCGTTGGGCGCGTGATTGGACATCCCGATGGTTTTGGTTTTATACGTCCTGATGATGGTTCAGATGATTTATATTTATCGCCACGCGAAATGAATGTTTTATTACACAACGACCGCGCAATGGTACGCATCGTAGGGGTAGACAGAAAAAATCGTCGTGAAGGCGCGGTGGTAGAAGTTTTAGAACGTAATACACATCAAGTCGTTGGACGTTTGTATTTTGAAGACGGTTTTGTTTATGTTATTCCCGATAACAAAAATATTGCTCAAACCGTTTTAGTTGAAAATGGACAAGTCGGTAAGGCCAGACAAGGGCAAATTGTCGTTGCTGAAATTACCCAGCAACCAACAAAATTACATCAACCGTTAGGACGAATTATTGAAGTTCTCGGCGACCATCTTGCCCCAGGAATGGAAATTGAGATGGCGATTCGCTCCCATGAATTGCCGAACACTTGGTCTGCTGAATTGCTTGCTGAAATTGCACCTCTCACCGCAGATGTTCCCGAATCTGCAAAAGAAGGACGTGTCGATTTACGCAAAACACCCTTGGTAACAATTGATGGCGAAGATGCCCGCGATTTTGATGATGCGGTTTATTGTAAGAAAACACCTAAAGGCTGGAAATTACTCGTTGCCATTGCCGATGTGTCGCATTATGTGACCGTTGGCAGTGAATTAGATAAAGAAGCGCATAAACGCAGCACGTCGGTTTATTTTCCCGAACAAGTCATTCCGATGTTGCCGGAAATTTTGTCAAACGGTTTATGTTCGCTCAATCCACACGTTGACCGTTTGTGCATGGTGTGCGAAATGTTAATTGATGGTGAAGGGCAAGTTGGGCGTACACGCTTTTATGATGCAGTCATGCAATCGCACGCACGTTTAACGTATACCAATGTGGCGAAAATGTTGGTTGAAGGCGATACTATTTTAGCGGAAAAACACACTAAGTTAATGCCGGATTTGCGTGAACTTTACACGCTGTATCAAGCGATGCGAACCGCTCGTGAAAAACGCGGCGCAATGGATTTCGACACCCAAGAAACTAAAATCGTGTTCGGTAAACATCGCAAAATCGACAAAATTATTCCAGTTGTTCGTAATGACGCGCATAAATTGATTGAAGAATTTATGATTGCGGCTAATGGCGCGGCGGCGCGGTTTTTAAACAATAAAAAAATGCCAAAACTGTTACGCGTACATGAAGGTCCAAGTGAAGAAAAATTAGCAAATTTGCGAACATTTTTAGGCGAATTAGGCTTGAAATTAACCGGTGACAATGAACCCACGCCGGTTGATTATATGAATCTCATTGAAAGTATTAAAGACCGTCCGGACGCACATTTAATTCAAACTGTGCTGTTGCGTTCGATGACTCAAGCCGTTTATAGCGCGGAAGAAAAAGGGCATTTTGGTTTAGCATTAAGTGCTTACGCGCATTTCACGTCACCTATT
>DALYHZ010000127.1:0-7477 GCA_031970635.1 Methylococcaceae bacterium
ACGCTGTTTTAAATCGGCGCGACTGGTCGCTAAACATAAAATTGCCATGACTTCTGATGCGACCACAATATCGAAACCGTCTTCGCGTAAATAACCGTTTGCCGCACCACCCATGCCTACAACAATATTTCGTAACGCGCGGTCGTTCATATCCATCACTCGTTTCCATTGAATGCGGCGCGGGTCAATATCGAGTTCGTTACCGTGATTGATATGGTTATCGATTAACGCCGATAACAAATTGTGTGCAACACCAATGGCGTGGAAATCGCCGGTAAAATGCAAATTGATGTCTTCCATGGGTACAACTTGCGCGTAACCACCGCCTGCCGCGCCACCTTTTACGCCAAAACAAGGTCCTAATGATGGTTCGCGCAAACACATAATGGCTTTTTTATTTAAACGATTTAGCGCATCACCTAAACCAACCGTTGTTGTGGTTTTGCCTTCACCTGCAGGCGTTGGGCTAATGGCGGTCACTAAAATCAATTTACCATCTGGTTTATTGCTTAAACTGTTGACGTATTCAAGCGAGAGTTTGGCTTTGTAATGTCCAATTGGGTCTAAATGTTCAGGCGCAATGCCGTAATTTTTTTCCGCGAGTTCAATAATCGGTTTCATGGTAGCGCGCTGCGCGATTTCGATGTCTGACATTTTTAATCCTGAAAATAAACGTTTAATAATGGTCGAATGGCGATAAATTTATCAGCAATCGCTACAATAACCAAATTCATTGAAAAATCTTACTCAATACATGAAAAAATTATTATTTTTACTGCTGATTAGTCGCGCTTGTTTTGCTGTTGAACCTTCGATTGAAAGGCAAACCGAATTACGAAATTTATTAAAAAACGATTGCGGTGCATGTCATGGTTTAACATTACAAGGCGGTTTAGGCTCATCATTGCAAGCGCAAGATTTAGCACAAAAATCCGACGATTATTTAATCGAAATCATCACAAATGGTCGCAAAGGAACAGCAATGCCACCATGGAAACCTTTTTTAAATCATGATGAAATTACGTGGTTAGTGCATTTGTTAAGACAGCAAAACTAATCAATCTTTGGTTTACCAATTGAATCCACCTACTCAACCCGTTACTATTTGCAAAATTTCTTATTGGATGTTTAAAAATGCACACACTTCTTATTGTTGATGACGATCCGGATGTTTTAGCTACACTCACACGCAGTTTTCGTAAAGGTTACAAAACGTTATCCGCAAGTGGTGGTGCGGCGGCATTAGAAATTATAAATACACAACCGGTTGACTTAATCATTTGCGACCAAAGAATGCCTGATATTGGTGGCGATCAAGTATTAAGCCATGCGTTTCAAGTTCAACCTGAATCGATACGCATTTTATTAACCGGCTATACCGATATTGAATCGTTACTCACTTGCGTTAATGACGCGCATATTTATAAATACGTTACCAAACCGTGGGATCCCGCAGAATTAAATTTAAGCGTAGTCCGAGCATTAGAATCACTGGATTTAAAACGCGAATTAGATACAGCACGCGGTTTATTAGAATCTGCTTATAAAGATGCGGTGGTCATGTTGTGTTTGGCCGCTGAAGGTAAAGACCAAGACACCTCTAGTCATTTATATCGCGTGCAACATTATACCGAAGCGTTAGCTATAGCAATGGATGTAGATGCCGATTATGCCGCGCACATGGGCTTAATGAGTATGTTGCACGACATTGGAAAACTTGCCACACCTGATGCTATTTTGAAAAAACCAGGGGCATTGACCGACGAAGAGTGGCTCATTATGAAAGAGCATCCGCTCGCAGGCGTTCGCATTTTAGGAAACAATCCGTTTTATGAAATTGCGCGAGAAATTTCAGCTGGGCATCATGAAAACTATGACGGTAGCGGTTATCCAAAAGGGCTAAGTGGCGAAGATATTCCGCTTTCAGCGCGTATTGTAAAACTTGCCGATGTTTTTGACGCTTTAACCACGAAACGTCCTTATAAAGAAGCGTGGTCGATGGAAGATGCGCTTGTAAATATCGCCGCTCAAGCCGGTAAAATGTTTGATCCAAACATCGTGGCTAAATTCAAAAAACTGTATGGCGACGGGGTATTGAATCAAATTAAGGACGCGCATTGAAAAATTGTCATTTGCAGGAAATTTTTTAAAACTTTCCTGCATCATTTTTTGTTTAAATCAATACCAGATTATCACGGTGTATCAATTCCAAATCGTCGGCATAACCTAATATTTTTTCAAATTCTAAACTGCTTTTACCGGCAATTTTGTGAGTTTCCTCGCTACCGTAATTAACCAACCCCCGCGCGATTTCCACACCATTTTGATCTAAACACGATACCAATTCACCACGTTCAAATTGTCCCGTTGCCCATTTCACACCAACAGCAAGTAAACTTTTACCGTTATTTTTTAGCATTTCAACCGCGCCATTATCGAGTACGAGTTGTCCTTTCACTTGCAATTGCCCTGCTAACCAACGTTTACGCGCATCTAACGGTTCAATATCAGGCAGAAAATGTGTCCCAAATTCATCACCGCGTAAAATAGCACTAATCACATCTTCTTTTGCGCCAGCGGCAATAATGGTCGCCGCCCCCGAACGTGCCGCTAATCGTGCGGCGCGCACTTTGGTGGACATGCCACCGCGCCCTAAACCGCTACGACTGTCGCCGGCCATACTTTCTAAGCGTTCATCATCAACACTGATTTCTGAAATTAACGTTGCATCAGGATTTACACTCGGATCAGCAGTAAATAAACCTTGTTGGTCAGTGAGAATAATCAATAAATCCGCTTCTACCAAATTTGCCACCAACGCGGCAAGCGTATCGTTATCACCAAAACGAATTTCCTCGGTCGCTACCGTATCATTTTCATTGATAACGGGAACGACCTCGAATTTCAGCAATGTTAACAGTGTGCTACGCGCATTTAAATAACGTTGCCGATTCGATAAATCTTCGTGTGTGAGTAACACCTGCGCAGCATGTAAATCAAATTGCTGAAACGTGTCGTCAAACACACGCACTAAACCCATTTGTCCAACAGCCGCCGCCGCTTGTAATTCATGCAACGCGCTCGGACGGCTGTTCAAACCCAATCGCCACACACCTTCGGCAACTGAACCCGAAGAGACTAAAATCACATCGATACCTTCGTTGCGTAACATTGCCATTTGGTGAACCCAATTCGCAATGGCGACTTTGTCTAAACCTTTTCCACCTTTGGTAAGCAGCGAACTACCGATTTTTACAACAATACGTTTCGCACTTGCAAAATTAGCTCGATTCTTCATTTTTCACCTGCCGTTGTGCTTCTAAAAATTCCATAATCGCAAACATCAACTCGCGCGTACCCTGCCCGTTAATCGCGGCAATTTTAAAAACGGGAGCTGTCCAATTCAGCGCGTCGATAATTGCTTGGCAATGCGCGTCGAGTTCTTCGTCTAACACTCTATCAACTTTATTTAAGACGAGCCAGCGCGGTTTTTTCGCCAGATTATCATTCCATTTTTCAACTTCGGCGATAATTTTACGCGCGGCACTAATTGGCGATTCACTACTTTCATACGGTTCAATATCGATAACATGCAGTAACAAGCCGGTGCGTTCTAAATGTTTTAAAAACTGCAAACCTAATCCCGCACCGTCTGCCGCGCCTTCGATAACACCGGGAATGTCGGCAATTACAAAACTGCGTAATTCGTCGATACGCACGACACCTAAATTTGGATAAAGCGTGGTAAACGGATAATCGGCAACTTTTGGTGTCGCAGAGGAAACAGCGCGAATCAAACTCGATTTACCGGCATTGGGCATGCCTAATAATCCCACATCAGCAATCAACGTGAGTTCTAAATTTAATAATCGGTGTTCACCGGGTGTGCCTTTACTAGCAATTTGTGGCGCACGATTGATGCTGCTTTTAAAACGTGTGTTTCCCAAACCATGGAAACCACCTTGCGCCACTAACAGAGTTTGTCCTTTTTGGGTTAAATCGCCCAAAATTTCGCCTGTTTCAGAATCCGAAACGCGCGTACCTAACGGAACAGAAACGTAACAATCATCACCTTGTCTGCCGGTACAATTTCGCGCCATTCCATTTTGTCCGCGTTGAGCGCGATAAACGGTTTGATAGCGAAAATCGACCAGCGTATTCATATTTTCTACCGCAATTAAATAAACGCTACCGCCATTTCCGCCGTCACCACCGTCAGGACCGCCCAGTGGAATAAATTTTTCACGGCGAAAGCCGATTGTGCCATTGCCACCATCACCGGCTTCGACGCGCACCTGCGCTTCGTCAACAAATTTCATACATTACTCAAAATCAAACTGATATAAACGAAAAAAGCCCCAACCAACACTGGCGGAGCTTTTTTAGTCATTGCCGCTTGCCTGTAGGCGAGCGAATTTATTTATGCTGCAACAACGCTAACAAATTTACGGTTGTTAGGACCTTGAACTTTGAAAACCACTACGCCGTCTGCAGTTGCAAACAAAGTGTGGTCTTTGCCACAACCAACATTCACGCCAGCGTGAAAGTGTGTGCCGCGTTGACGAACGAGGATGCTACCTGCGGTAACAACTTCGCTACCATAACGTTTTACACCTAAGCGTTTCGCGTTTGAGTCGCGTCCATTGCGGGTACTACCGCCAGCCTTTTTATGAGCCATTTTAAACTCCTATTTTTTAAGCAGAAATGCCAGTAATTTGGATTTCAGTATAATATTGACGATGACCCGCTGTTTTCATGTGGTGTTTACGTCTTCTAAATTTCACGATTTTGATTTTTTTATGTCTACCTTGAGACAATACGGTTGCGGTGACTTTGCCGCCTTCAATGAAAGGTAAACCTACTTTCACGTTGCCGTCGTTTTCAACCATTAAAACTTTATCGAATTCAATGCTGTCGCCTTCGCCAAGTTCTAATTTTTCTACTTTTAAGTAGGTGCCATTTTCTACGCGGTACTGTTTACCGCCTGTTTCAATTACCGCATACATCGGTGCAAGCTCCATTAAGGATTTAATCTATAAATATAGTAAAGCGTGCGATTATATTTTTATAACGCAGTTGCGTCAATGTTTAGATGGGGAAACGTTACGTCAACCGTTTGATGCGAATTGTTTTATTTAAATTGATGTCGTAAAGTGACCACTTTTAATTTTGTTGTTTCTGGCTATGAAAACACTTTTTCCTGCACTTGAGCCGTTTAATCATTTTTTTCTAAAAACCGGTAGTGTACATTCGGTTTATGTTGAACAATGCGGCAATCCGCAGGGTGTTCCTGTTATTTTTTTACATGGCGGACCGTGTTCAGGTTGCAAGCTCGACCACCGGCGTTTTTTTGACCCATCGTATTACCACATCATTTTGTTTGACCAACGAGGCTGTGGGCGTTCAGTGCCTTTTGGCGAACTAGAACATAACACCTTGCCAGATTTAATTGCCGACATGGAACACATTCGCCAGCAATTAAAATTAGAAAAATGGATTTTATTTGGCGGTTCGTGGGGCGCGACATTAGCCTTAGCTTACGCACAAAGACATGTTAAGCGCGTGCAAGCCATGGTTTTACGCGGTAGTTTTTTGGCACGAGCGCAAGACATGCGTTGGTTTTTAGGACAACAAGGCGTGTCGTTGATTTATCCCGAAATGTGGCAACAATTGGCAAACAGCATTCCTGTAGAACAACGCACCGATGACTTATTTGATGATTTATGCACAGTTTTATGGGAGAAAGATGAATTGGCTATTCGGCGCGTAACTAAAGCATGGCAACTATGGGGCGGACAAGTCGCGTTAGGCAATGCGTTTGAATTAAGAGATGAACACGTTACAGAGCATGACATAAAACAAGTTCGCATGGAAATCCACTATGCCAAAAATCATTACTTTTTAGCGGAAAATGAATTACTAACACATTGCGAGAAACTGCGCCAGTTACCCATAATTATTATTCATGGACGAAATGATTTAGTGTGTCCCATCGAATCCGCATGGCAATTACATCAAGTTTTACCTCACGCTAAATATATTGTTTTGCCGGATTCAGGACATATTGCCCAAGGCGATGAAATGATTGATGCACTTGTGAGCGCGACGGAAAGTTTAAAAACGCATTAAAAAATGAAAGGGGTTCGCATTTGAGAACCCCTGTTTGCAGATTATTTCAGAATTTCTTGCGCCTTAACAAACGCATCACGAAAATCTAAATAAACGGGCTTGTCGCTTTCTAACATTGAGGCTAGTAGCGCGTGTTGCACTTGATATTTAATGTTTCCTACCGCTAATGCGCCCACACCTACTGCATTGCAATGCGTCGCGTGAATAATAGGCGTGCCGGAATCTTCACGGTTTACACCTTCAATACCCGCAGGTGGGACAGCGTTTACATCGCCTGCTACTTTAAGTTGCGTCACTTCTTTTAAAATCGTGGCATTTAAAACTTGAATACCGGCTTTTGCGGTACAGAAAATTACATCGACATCTTTTAATAATGCGATTTTATCTTTATCAAAACTGGCAACAGCCGCCTTTAAATTACAACCAAAACGGCGATTATATTGTTTTGCCATATCTGAGGCTGTATCCAAATACAAATGGTCAACAATGGTGGTATCTGCGCCAGCAAGTGAAGCGATAATACCGGTTGCAACGCCAACTGGTCCTGTACCACCAAAAACAACGGCTTTGCAATGTGCAAGTTCTTTATTGTGTTTTGTGCGTAATTCTTTTTCTACACATGCAACTAACGCCGCCGCTGTCGTAAATGCGCCACTTGGGTCAGCAAATACCGAAATAGCAAACGGTGGTACCATTGCCTGTTTAGCGGCATTGAACATATCAATTGCCAAACCTAAATTACGACCACCAATAAATAAACCCGTACGTTTCACACCCGCTGGACCACGCGAAAAAACAGCATCTTGCGTTAATCCATGTACACTTTCTAATTTAACATTATTGTATGGCATCAAAACATCAAAGCCTGCATCCAATGCCATGTTAATGTCGAACGGACTATTATTTGGCATCGGGTCAAGCATGTGCAGAATACTGCGTTTCATAAGAGGGATTCCTGACTAAAACTACGCGTGAGAAGATTTAATGTATTCACGCGCAACTTCAAAGGCGTGTTCAAAATGCAAATAAACAGGTTTTTCACTGTTAATCATGCGTTTTAGCATCAAATTTTGCGTTTGATATTTCACATTTCCAATCGCTAATGCACCAATACCAACTGCGCCACTGGTTGAACCTTGAATCGGTGCGCCATCGTGCATTGCATCAATTCCTGCAATACCCGCCGGTGGCACAGCATTCACGTCTGCGGCAACTTTGAGCTGTGAAGCAGAGGCAATCAATTCTGCACTTAATAATTCAATCCCCGCCGCGCCTGTCGCAAAGCGGAAGCCCGTGAAGCGCCGGAAGTAACCGGCCGCGGCACTTCGCGTCATGGGGCTGTCTCTTC
>DALYHZ010000128.1:0-2006 GCA_031970635.1 Methylococcaceae bacterium
GCCTGAAAAAGTAAAACCGTTACCCGAATTTAAAAGTGTTGAATCGTTTACTTTTAAACGAGAAAACGGGTTACGTGATCCATTTAAACCCGTGGAAAGAGTAAAAGTAGACGATAATATAGAAGAGGAAGAACCCGATAATGGTATTCGTCCCGATATGCATCGGGTCAAAGAGCCGCTCGAAGCGTTTTCTTTAAGTGGATTAAAAATGGTTGGCACAATTGATATGAATTCAACATTATGGGGACTAATAAAAGGAGATGGTAATAATATTTATCGTGTAAAAGTGGGCAATCACATGGGAAAAAACGATGGCAAGATTATCAGCATTGATAAGAAAAAAATTGAATTGATTGAAATTGTCCCCGGTAAACCAGGACGTTTTGTTGAACAGTCAACGACTTTAAGTCTAACAGAGTAGATTATGACAACCGCGTTTACACCAAAAATTGACTTGCGTTCAAATGTGCTAATCGCACTCTGGTTGTTTTTTTTATCTGCAACCGTCTATGCAACACCACTAACATTAACCACGATTAATTTTGCTTCTCAAAGTAATGATAAATTGCAAATACAACTAGAATTATCAGGTACAGCCGTTGAACCTAAAGTATTTAAAACCGATAACCCTGCGCGTGTGGTACTTGATTTTGCAGGCGTTAAAAATGGACTGACAAAAAAAATATACCCTATCAATCAAGGACCTGCTGTAAATGCTTATGTCATTGAAGCCGATGGTCGTGTACGCGTCATTTTGAATTTGCTCGAGAGCATGCCTTTCACGTTTAAAACAGAAGGCAATAAAGTGTTACTCACGTTAACACCGAATGTCGATATGAAAGCGGCTGGTGCAAATCATCTCGCTACAAAATCAACAAAGCTCAGTACGCCTGAAACAACGCAAGCAACCAATAACGTTGTCGCAGCATTTATTCCCGAACAAGAAATCAGTGGCTTTGATTTTAAACGTGGGGATAAAAATGAAGGTCGAATTTTAGTATCGCTTGCTAATCCAAACACGATGGTCAATTCTAAAAAAGAAAATGGTAAAGTCATTATCAATTTTTTAAATACGCAATTGCCCGACGGATTAGCAAAACGATTAGATGTCTCCGAATTTGCAACACCGGTTAAATTTATTGATACCGTTTCAGCTAAACAAGAAACGACTTTAACGGTAACTACCGTAAATGAACTATACGATTATTCGCTATTTCAAACCGATGGTTTGCTTACTATCGAATTTCGCCCATTAAGCGATGAAGAAAAAGAAAAACAAGAAAAAAATCGTGTCAAATACACAGGCGATCGTTTATCACTTAATTTTCAAGACATTGAAATTCGAAATATCATTGCCATTTTAGCTGAATTTACGGGGCAAAATATGGTGGCCGGTGAAGATGTTTCAGGAAGTATCACTTTAAAACTTGATGATGTTCCATGGGATGAAGCACTTGAATTTATTTTGATGACAAAAGATTTAGGTAAATATCAAACAGGAAACGTCACGCTCATTTCGCCACTCGACAAAATCAAAGATTACAAAGAAAAACAACAAAAAATGGAAGAAGTTGTCGAAAAATCTGACGTGCTGGTCACAGAATACCTTAAAATTAACTATGCGAAAGCGGAAAGTTTTAAAAGTTTACTCAATGGATTAGATACGGGCGCATTTGGCACCTGTGGGGCAAGTAATGAAGTTAATAGTAGTAACATGAGTGTGAGTCCGACAGGGACATCCACGGTGAATGTAAACGAACAGAACAGTTTAGCGCCGCTACCCACAATGACGAGAAGTTTGATGCAACCGTCAACCGGTATGTTTGGCAATCAAAGTCAAATCAATGGTACTAACCCCGAAGGAAATCGTCTTTTGTCTACACGTGGTTCAGCAATTGTCGATTCGCGTACCAATACATTAATTGTCAAAGATACGGCTAAAAAATTAGATGATGTAAAAAAACTTATTCATATGTAAATATATACCTATTTACTCATACCAACCT
>DALYHZ010000128.1:2016-7429 GCA_031970635.1 Methylococcaceae bacterium
ATAAGTTAGACGTACCTGTACAACAGGTGATGATTGAATCGCGAATTGTTATCGCAGATGATACGTTCGCAAAGAATTTGGGGGTTAAATTCGGTGCAGGTAAACAAGGTGTCATTGGTAACAATACTGGTTACGCTATAGGTGGCGCAGGGACAAAAGGTTCAACGTCGCCAAGTGCAGATGGTTCACTGGGAGTTTTAAAAGATTCATTAGTCGATTTAGGCGCACAATCAATTGGTAATACCCCAGTCGGTGCATTAGGCATGACCTTAGCAAAAGGGGCTGATTACGTATTAAATCTGGAAGTGCAAGCCTTGCAATCCGATGGGCGAGGTGAAAGCGTTTCTAACCCGCGTGTGATGACGATGAATCGTTGTACCGCCCATATTGTACAAGGTGTGCAAGTGCCTTATGTTACGTTACCGGCGACCGTTGCCGCCGGCGCATCAACCTCGACTAGCGTACCGACCGTCACCTTTAAAGATGCGACATTAGCCTTAAATGTAACACCACAAATCACACCAAGTGGTTCGGTGTTAATGAATTTAGTAATTAAAAAAGATAATGTGAATGAAGCGGCAAGTATTGGTTTGAATGGCAATAAAGTATTAGATAAACGTGAAATTCAAACCTCTGTGCTAGTTGAAGATGGTGAAACTATTGTACTCGGTGGCGTTTATGAAGATAACGATTCACTGACTAAAAATAAAATTCCATTCTTTGCTGATTTACCGTGGGTAGGTGATTTATTCACTAATTCGGCAAAAACAAAAAATAATAAAGAACTGTTAATTTTCGTTACGCCCAAAATTGTCAAAGACAATCTGGCAGTACAATAAAATTGGATGAAATATAACGTTACCATTTTAAATATTCTTGAAAATATAAGACAGGACGCATGAAACAATCAGAAAATATTTATTTAGTCGGTTTAATGGGAGCAGGCAAAACGACAATTGGGCGACAATTAGCTCGCACGCTAAAATTACCTTTTTACGACAGCGACAAAGCCATTGAAGAACGAACAGGTGTGGATATTCCCACCATTTTTGAATTTGAGGGAGAAGAAGGTTTTCGTAATCGTGAACAAAAAATGCTGGTGCAATTAACGGAGCTAAAAGGGATTGTTCTGGCAACGGGCGGCGGTGCAATTCTGCGTGAAGAAAACCGAAAATTACTGACGGAAAATGGTTTTGTGGTGTATTTGCATTGTGATGTGGATAAATTGCTCGATCGTACGCGCCGTGATTCGCAACGCCCTTTGCTCAACATTGAAGACCCTCGTGAACGTCTTGAAACCTTATTTGAACAACGCCAACCCTTGTATGCGGCATGTGCTGATTTCACAATTGATACGGGCGTCCTGCAAAGCAAAGATGTTGTGACGCAAATTTTAGATATTTACCACGCGACCCAAAATTAAATTTATGAATACATTAACCGTCGCATTAGCTGAACGCAGTTACCCAATTTATATTGGCTCAAATTTGCTCACACAAGCGGATTTGTTGACACGTCATATCAAATCAAAACAAGTTGTCGTTGTGACAAATGAAACAATTGCACCGTTGTATTTGAAAACCGTGTTAGCGCATTTAAGCGAGTATCAAGTTGAAAGTGTGATTTTATCTGACGGTGAACAATACAAAACTCTTGATTCCGTTAATCAAATTTTTACCCAATTGCTCACAAATAAATTTAGCCGTAATGCGACGTTGATTGCGTTAGGGGGTGGCGTAATTGGTGATATGGGAGGATTTGCGGCGGCATGTTATCAGCGAGGCATTACGTTTATTCAAATTCCTACGACGTTACTCGCGCAAGTTGATTCGTCTGTCGGCGGCAAAACAGGCGTAAATCATCCGCTCGGCAAAAATATGATTGGTGCATTTTACCAGCCTCAAGCCGTTATTGCTGACGTTGATGTTTTAGATACTTTAGATAATCGCCAACTTGCTGCCGGTTTAGCGGAAGTTATTAAATACGGTTTAATTCGAGATTTGGCTTTTTTTGAATGGTTAGAAGCAAATATTGATGCACTGCTCGCGCGTGATAAAACTGCCCTCACCTTTGCTATTGAACAATCTTGCCGCATGAAAGCTGACGTTGTTGCCGAAGACGAACACGAAGGTGGTGTTCGCGCGACATTAAATTTAGGTCATACGTTTGGACATGCAATTGAAACAGGTATGGGCTATGGTCAATATTTACACGGTGAAGCAGTTGCCATCGGAACATGTTTAGCAGCGGATTTATCACAACGTAAAGGTTGGTTAAATTCAGACGATGTCGCGCGAATTATTACGTTATTTGAACGTGCAGGACTTCCCGTTAAATCTCCGTCAGAATTAAGTCCTGAGCGTTTTATTGATTTAATGACGGTTGATAAAAAAAATGTAGACGGTGCAATTCGCGTCATTTTGCTCGAAACCATTGGCAAAGCGACGTTACCGATGAATATTGACCATGCGTCTTTGACCCAAACGCTGCAAACTTATGGCAGATAACGACCTTTTTTCGACCACTTTAAATCACGGTTCTTTTGATAATGAAGGACTGGATTTTTTGCCGCTTATTACCAAAGAGCGCACGCAGAAATTTGAGTTATTGCTGCATTTAATTCCAAATTTAAAACAGCATCTCATCGTATATGGCGCGTCGGGCATTGGCAAAACATTGTTACTCGACATGCTTTACGACATTAACAGTGAAGCGTGGCAATGCTGTTTTGTTCAAGGCAGTGAAGAATTGAGCTTTGAAACTATCGAAGCGCAACTTGTCAAAACCATGTTAAGAAACAAGCATAAATCGTTAGATAGCGCGTTTCATGATTTCCAAGAGCAACACAAAAAAATCGTCTTAATTATTGACGATGCCGGTTTATTGGTATCCGGACTTATAACGACGTTAATCGATTATGCAACGGCTCAACCGGCATTAAAATTGATTTTTTCCCTTACGCCCGAAGCGCGAAAAAATCATATTAAAACCGACCGCGCGTTGGAAAATTGCTATTTGTTGGAAATTCCTGCACTTACCAAAAGTCAATGTGCTTATTTCTTACGTCATTTAGCGGCAAAACCACGCACTTATAATTCATTACAAATACTCGATGAAAAGCGACTCGATAAAATTTATCAAGAAACACAAGGTATTCCTGCACATTTGATTAGTTGTTTTACAAAGTTAGCGCGTGAAAAACAAAATGATTATAGTAAATGGCTGATTGCTTTTGCAGGCTTGGCAATTTTAGCAATTGCTATCAATCAAGGCATTCGTCATTTTAAAAAAGAAGTGGAAGAACCGGTAAATGATTTGTCGCTTTTACCACCAGAAAAAATAGAAAAAATTGAAGAATCGCCTGCGCCCGCTACCGAAAAAAATTCGCCTCCGTCAGTTACTGAGCCATTGATTAAAGATGACACGGATATTGTGCCAGAACTAAAACTTGATATTGAAAAAACACTGGCTTCAGTTCCTGCGCCACAAAATTCACCTGCCGCAACCGAAGCAACACCTGTTGAAAAAACACCTGAAAATTCGCCAGCACCTGTTGAACCAATTGCGGTTGCACCAGCGATAACGCCTGTTCAAACAACGCCTGCTGAACCTGTTGCAAATAATGAAAAAATTGCATCACCTGTAAAACCCGAAATTGTCACACCAACAGTTGTTGAACCGGCTGTTTCTAAACCATCGCCCGTTATCGAACCCGTTGCCCCCGTTATTGCATTCCCGAAAGTTGAACCTGCAAAAGGCATGAAAATTCAACCTATTCCCGATAAAACAGCAATTACCAGTATTCCGCTTGCCGCGCCAGAAGTTAAAAAAATCGAGCCAAAAAAAATTGAAATCAAAGCAGTTGAAAAAATTGAAGTTAAACCAGTCGAAAAACCTGTAGAAACCCCAAAAACGAAATCCGTTGAAGAGCCAGCAAAAAAATCTGAACCACTCAAATCAGAACCCGTTAAAAAAACACCCGCTCTCGATAAAATTAGCGTGCCAAAAGCCGTAAAAGAAAAAATTGCCCCAAAAGAGAAAATTGAACCGAAAGTGAATCTTTCTCCCAGTAACGGGCATTACACATTGCAATTGATTACCTTATCTAGCGATGCGGCAATGGAAAGTTTTCAAAAAAAACATCCTGCATTAAATAAAGATTTTCGTGTTGTAAAATCCAGTAATAATGGACAAGAACGTTTTTCTTTAATGTATGGCAACTTTGCGAATACAGAAGCCGCGTTACAAGGGAGAAAAGCCTTGCCGTCTGAATTTGCTGACGCATTACCACGAAAATTAAAAACCACGCCCTAACCTTTAAAAATTATGTCCATATTAAAAAACGATACCTTCATCAAAGCATTACTCAAACAACCTACCGAATACACGCCGATTTGGATGATGCGTCAAGCGGGACGTTATTTGCCCGAATATCGTCAAGTGCGAGAACAAGCGGGTAGTTTTATGGCACTTTGCACCAATCCAGAATTGGCTTGCGAAGTGACTTTGCAACCGTTACGTCGCTTTAATTTTGATGCGGCAATTTTGTTTTCAGATATTTTGACTGTGCCTGATGCGATGGGTTTAGGACTTTATTTTACTGAAGGTGAAGGTCCAAAATTTAAAAATCCAGTTCGTACGTCAGCCGATATTGAGAAATTGCCGATTCCCGACCCTGAATCAGAATTGCGTTATGTGATGGATGCGGTGCGTTTGATTCGTAAAAATTTGCAAGGCAGTGTGCCGTTAATCGGATTTTCAGGCAGTCCATGGACGTTGGCAACCTATATGGTTGAAGGCGGCGGCAGTAAAAATTTTGCCAAAGTTAAAGGGTTAATGTACGACCAACCCGCGTTAATGCACCAATTGCTTGATAAATTAGCGCAATCGGTTGCCGCTTATTTAAACGCGCAAATTGCCGCTGGCGCACAAGCGGTGATGTTATTTGATACATGGGGCGGTATGCTCAGTGGCGATGATTATCGTGAATTTTCATTGCGTTATGCGCAACAAGTTCGCGCCTTATTGAATACGGAAAGCGATGGACAACGTGTGCCGACAGTTTTATTTACCAAAGGTGGCGGGTTGTGGTTAGAAGAAATGGCAACAACCGGTTATGACGCGCTAGGTTTGGATTGGCAAACCGATATTGGGCAAGCACGCGCTAGAGTTGGTGAAAAAGTTGCCTTGCAAGGTAATTTAGACCCTATGACGCTTTACGCGCAACCTGACGTGATTAGCGAAAAAGTGAAAGTTATTTTACAAAAATACGGCAATGGCTCAGGTCATGTCTTTAATTTAGGACACGGTATTTTGCCTGACATCAATCCAGAACACGTCAAAACGATGGTCGATGCCGTGCATGAATATAGTCGCGTTTATCATCAAAATTAGGAGTTATCATGATTCTTGC
>DALYHZ010000129.1:0-7421 GCA_031970635.1 Methylococcaceae bacterium
TTTAAAGTGGTTGATGGTTCTGCCACTATCGTGGCGAAATCCGCAGATAAAATTCGTATTACTAGCCTTGAAAAAGAACAATCTTTATTTGGTGATGAGGCAAATTTAACTCGCACGGATTCAGTAGTTGATATGCCTGCGGCAAATATCACGCATATTTTAGTGGATAAAGAAGACCGTAATTTATTTTTGGTGAGTAATGATGGTCGTTTAAGTTTTATCGATATTAGTAATAAAGCGTCTCCAGAAATTAAACAACATTTAAATGTGGTTGAAGTTGGGCAAAAAATTACCAGTATAAATTTTTTAACCGGTGATTTATCGCTCATGATTGGTGATTCAAGTGGTCTTGTCTCTCAATGGAGTTTGGTGAAAGATACTTTAGGGCATCCCGCTATTGCGCGCATTCGTTCTTTTAAAGTTTCTGACAAAGCCGTTGTTTCAATCAGCACAGAGCAACGTCGTAAAGGCTTTTTAACAGTCGATGCGGCGGGGGAAATGGGGATTTATCATTCCACTGCGGAACGCGAGTTGATTAAAGAGTCGCTTGGCAATTCTGCGCCATTGACGACGATTTTATCGCCACGTGCTAATGCGTTGTTGTTTCAAAATGCAGATGGAAAAATTCATTTTTGGAATGTGGATAATGATCATCCTGAAGTGTCGATTAAATCCATGTGGCAAAAAGTGTGGTACGAAAGTTATGCCAAACCTGCTTACATTTGGCAATCGTCTTCGGCGAGTAATGATTTCGAACCGAAATACAGCTTAACACCATTAGTTTTCGGTACATTAAAAGCGGCATTTTACGCGATGCTAGTTGCGATTCCATTGTCATTGATGGGCGCAATTTACACGGCTTATTTCATGTCACCGAAAATGCGGATTTATGCAAAACCGGCTATTGAAATTATGGGCGCATTGCCAACCGTAATTTTAGGTTTTCTTGCCGGTTTATGGTTAGCACCGTTTATTGAAGAACATTTATCAGGCTTATTTTCGTTGTTAGTCGTTGTGCCGCTTGGCGTAATAGTGTTTGCATTTAGTTTGCAATTTTTACCTGAAGAGGTGCGTCAAAAAATCCCTGAAGGTTGGGATGCGGCGATGTTGATTCCGATCATTGTTTTGAGTGGCTGGATTGCATTTAGCATCAGTGTTCCTTTAGAAACATTCTTGTTTAATGGCACGTTGCGCGATTGGTTCAAAAATGAATTCGGCATTGGCTATGATCAACGTAATGCGTTAGTGGTGGGTATTGCAATGGGATTTGCGGTTGTTCCAACCATTTTTTCGATTGCTGAAGATGCGATTTTTAGTGTGCCAAAACATTTAACTGTCGGTTCACTCGCATTAGGTGCAACGCCTTGGCAAACCATGATTCGCGTGGTGTTACTAACAGCCAGTCCCGGTATTTTTTCAGCAATTATGATTGGTTTTGGTCGTGCTGTCGGTGAAACGATGATTGTATTGATGGCAACTGGTAATACACCGGTAATGGATTTGAGTATTTTCCAAGGTTTAAGAACGTTAGCCGCCAATATTGCCGTCGAAATGCCAGAAGCAGAAGTGGATAGTTCGCATTATCGCGTATTGTTTTTAGCAGCATTGGTACTGTTTGTATTCACGTTCGTGTTTAACACGCTTGCCGAAGTTATCCGTCAACGATTACGCGATAAATACAGTTCGCTATAAAAAGTATGGGCATTGAAAATGATTAAGTTATGGTTTAAAAGCGGTAGCCCGTGGATTTGGCTAAATGCGGCGGCAGTGAGTACCTGTTTGATTATGGTCATCGGTATTTTAGGGCTGGTTGCCGTTCGAGGAGCTGGGCATTTTTGGGCATCACCGATTGTTTCGATGAGTTACCAAGAAGATGACGGGCAAGTAAAAACAATTATCGGTGAACACGTTGATACAACAGTCACACCTGCTGCGATGGCGAAATCAACCGGTTTTCAAATGGCAGATAATGAGGACGTTTTGATTCAATATTTAATGAAAACCGGCAACCGCGATTTAACGGGTTCGGATTTTCGTTGGATTCAAGAACGTCACATTAAATCACACGCTGAACCGGCAGATTTAATTGTCGTTGAACGTCGTGAATGGGGAAATTTTTACGGACAACTCGTCGCGGTTAAAGAAAACGATAAAGTGATTGCCACAGGTGAACAAGCGTGGGCAGTCTTGCAAGAACGTTTAAAAACCGCATTGGAATTGCACGAACAAATTGCTTATTTAGAGAAAAAAGAAATTGGTGCGATTAACTACGGTTTAGAACAATTGCGTTTGAAACAAAGAAGTTTAGAACTCAAACACGCTTGGAATGCAGAAACAATTAAAGAGTTTGCGGATAAAAAAGCCGCTTACGATGTGGATTACAAACGTTATCAAGCGCAACTTGGCGAGCTTTATCAAAAAATTCGGCGTGATAGTTTAGTTGCAAAAACGGAAAGTGGCGCAGAACTCGCGATTCCTTTGGCGAAAGTGGTCGAAGTCACGCAACCTAACACAATGGGAGTTTTGACCAAAATTGGACATTACTTCAAAAAATTAGGTGAGTTCTTATCAGAAGACCCACGCGAAGCAAATACGGAAGGCGGTATTTTCCCTGCGATTTTCGGCACGATTATGATGGTTATCATGATGTCGATTATCGTTACACCATTTGGTGTGATTGCAGCGGTGTATTTGCGCGAATATGCAACTCAAGGCTTCATCACACGTTTAATTCGTATCGCTGTTAATAACTTAGCCGGCGTTCCATCGATTGTTTACGGTGTATTCGGGTTAGGTTTCTTCGTTTATATTTTGGGCGGCAATATCGATAAATTATTTTATCCAGAATCTGCGCCCGCTCCTGTATTTGGAACGCCAGGGTTGCTTTGGGCATCCATTACTTTGGCGTTATTGACATTGCCAGTTGTGATTGTTTCCACTGAAGAAGGTTTGGCGCGTGTGCCTAAAGCGATTCGTGAAGGCAGTTTGGCTTTAGGTGCGACAAAAATCGAAACGCTTTGGCGCACTGTTTTACCGATGGCAAGTCCTGCGATGATGACCGGTTTGATTTTAGCGGTAGCGCGAGCGGCTGGTGAGGTTGCACCATTGATGCTGGTAGGTGTGGTGAAATTAGCACCAACCTTGCCACTTGATGGTAATTACCCATTTTTGCATTTAGACCGTAAGTTTATGCACTTAGGTTTTCACATTTACGACGTGGGTTTTCAAAGTCCGAACGTGGAAGCGGCGCGTCCTTTGGTTTATGCCACTTCGTTACTGCTGGTTTTAGTTATTATCGGCTTGAATTTAGCGGCTATTCTTATTCGTAATCACTTGCGCGAAAAATACCGCGCTTTAGAAGGTTAATGGTATGTCTACACAAGAAACACGTTCGCACAGTTTTGATGCGAGTTCGATTTTACGCAGTACCCACAAACACGATGACCCTGTTGAACCGTGTTTGAAAGTCGATAATCTCAATCTGTACTATGGCAAAAAACAAGCGTTACATGGCATCAACATGGAAATGCCAAAGAAAAAAGTAACGGCTTTCATTGGTCCTTCGGGTTGTGGTAAATCAACGTTGTTGCGTTGTATTAACCGTATGAATGATTTGGTTGATGGTGTAACCATTGACGGCAAAATTTTGTTGCACGACGAAAATATTTTCGACAAATCCGTCAATGTGGCGGCTCTGCGTCGACGAGTCGGGATGGTATTTCAAAAGCCAAATCCGTTTCCAAAATCGATTTTTGAAAACGTGACGTATGGTTTACGAATCCAAGGCATTAACGATAAACGTATTTTAGAAGAGACCGTTGAAACGTCATTGCGCGGCGCGGCGTTGTGGGATGAAGTCAAAGACCGTTTGAATGATAACGCGCTTGGTTTGTCTGGTGGTCAGCAACAACGTTTAGTGATTGCCAGAGCGATTGCGATTGCACCCGAAGTGTTGTTGCTTGACGAACCTGCTTCGGCGTTAGATCCTATTTCGACGCTGAAAATTGAAGAATTGATTAACGAATTAAAAGAAAAATTTACTATCGTTATCGTCACGCACAACATGCAACAAGCGGCGCGTGTTTCTGATTACACGGCGTTTATGTACATGGGTGAATTGATTGAAATCGGCGCGACCAGTCAACTTTTCACTAAACCCACTAAAAAACAAACTGAAGATTACATTACCGGTCGTTACGGTTAATTTTAAGGACAAATATTATGGATAGTTTCAACGTAGCAAATCACATTTCTGGTCAATTTGATAAAGAATTAGAGTCAATTCATGCCAAAATCACTGCTATGGGAAGTTTGGTTGAACAACAACTTTCTTTAGCCATTAAAGCCTTCACCACAGGCAATATTGAAATGGCAGAGCAAGTATTAAAACAAGATGATTTGGTAGACGAATACGAATCAATTATTGATGCGGAATGCGTGCGTACCATTGCTTTACGTCAACCAACTGGGTGTGATTTAAGTTTGTTAATTTCGGTAATTAAAGTGACGAACGAATTGGAAAGTATCGCTGCAAAAGCTGAAGGTATTGCCGATATAACGATTCAATTGAATAATACGATACCGACTGATACTCAAGGGGATTAGCAATGGACAACAGTAAAATAGCGCACCATATTTCGGAAAATTTTAATAAAGAGTTAGAAGATATTCGCAATAAAGTATTGACGATGGGTGGCTTGGTCGAAGAGCAAATCGAACTTGCCGTTAAAGCTCTAACATGTGGTGATATGGAACTTGCTGAAATCGTGATTAAGCAAGATAACCAAATCGATGATTTCGAAATGGAAATTGATGCGGAATGCACACAAATTATTGCATTGCGTCAACCAGCGGCATTTGATTTACGTTTATTGTTAGTGGTTTTGCGCGTTATCAATGAATTAGAACGAATTGGCGATTTAGCGGAACGAATCGCTAAAATGGCAATTCATCTTTCTGGTAACGAAGGCAGAGCCGACCAATACCATGAATTAAAACACATGGCAGGCTTGGTTAAAGAAATGTTGCATGGCGCGTTAGATAATTTTGCTCGCATGTCAATTGATGGCATCACAGAAATTACACGCTGTGATGAACAAGTTGATCGTGAATATGCCAGCATTGTTCGCCAATTGATTACGCAAATGATGGAAGACCCGCGTAATATTACGCGAACGCTGGATATGTTGTGGACAGTTAGGGCATTAGAACGTATTGGCGACCATTCACGTTACATTTGCGAACATTTGATTTATATGGTGAAAGGCGAAGACGTTCGTCATTTGACGCAAGATGAGTTAGAACAAAGAATGCAAGACTGAAAGTTGCGTTTAATCCTTTCTTAAAAGGCGCGTTATTTGCGCCTTTTTTGTGAAAAACCTTTACATATTATCACTGACAGGTTTATCTGAATTTAACGCATTCCAGCCGACAACAATGCGAAAAACCATGAATGTAACAGTTGATATGAGAATGTATAGACTAAAACCAAATTCAAATGTTAAACCTGCTAGGGAAAAACCAGCAAGGGAGATCCATGCGGTTTTTATTTGCCATTCAAAGTGCGATGCTAACCATGTTCCTGTTACAGCTTCTCGTTTTAAAAAGTTAATCATGATGCCAATTAGTAATGGCAAGCCTGCCAGAAAGAAAGTCAACACTTGACATAAATACACGATGGCGGTGAGTTTTTTTAACGATGATAATTCTTGACTAGAATTCATACATTCACCTCTGCAAATCGATTTACTGTTTATTTATTAAAAGAAAACCTGCCGCCAAATCTTCTTTTTAGCGACAGTGTTGATTATGCGCTGGAAATGATGGAGAAAATAGCATTTTTATCAAGAAAGAAATAAAAAACAGTATTTAAAAAATACTAAAATTTTATACGGGAATTAAATCTAGCCAAACCGAACAGGCACAGGGCGTATCCATACCATAATGAGGAGAAATGTTAAATTCTGACAAATAGTCATCAATTGCTTCAACTGATTGTTCGAATTTAATTCCATATAAATTATTGATGGTATCTTTACGAACAACACATGCTTTGTGAGCAAAATCTTTACCGTTTAGCGACAACTCAATCACTAAATCCTTACCTAACGATTTAGGAAATGAATGGTGTGCGCTGCTAAATAAAGCACCTGAACGACTGATACTGACTAATTCAACATCAATACCGCCAGTTTTAAATAAACCAATACGCGTAATTGACGCGAAAATATGATGTTTGCTTGAAATGGAAATTCGTATATCCGAACGTGAATCTTCTCTTTTGATTAAATTATCAAATTTAGCAGACATATCATTGAAATCTGAAAATTTTGGCATTGATAATACTCCAGCAATAACTTCAGAATTTAACATTTATACCTCTGTAGTATCCGGTAGAACTTGATTGGTAATAGTAGACCTGTCATATGGTTATAACAATGTGACAATTTGTCGCACTACGCTTCAAAAAAAATCAATCAATTCGCCCATAAAGCACCTAGCTTAAAGACTTTCTATTGCAGTGACATGTCAAAAATATTGCGATGCCGTGTCAATTTCATGTTTTTTATATGACAAACGCGTGTTTTTTTTATGTCATGGTTTTGTCAAAAATAATCATTACAATTCAAAGACTATGAAAAAGATTAAACCTAAAAAACACAAACTTTTATTACGCCATTTAACGCTCGATGATTACGACAATCTGGCTGTTCTAATGGAACATGTTTATGACAACCTTGGCGGTGCGTGGAAAAAAGATCAGTATATTTCCCAAATTACGCGCTTTCCAGAAGGGCAAATTGTTATTGAAGATAATGGTGTAATGGTTGCCGCCGCGTTGAGCATGGTGGTGGATTATTCACGTTTTGGTGATGTGCATACTTACGCCCAAATTACCGGCGATGGCTATTTGACAAATCACGATCCTAATGGCGATACGCTGTATGGCGTAGATATTTTTGTCCATCCGAAATATCGTGGTTTACGTTTGGGACGAGGACTTTACGATGCGCGTAAAGAATTGTGTCGTAAATTGAATTTACGCCGTTTTATCGCCGGTGGACGCATTCCTGGTTATTACAAATACGCGAATAATTTAACGCCGGTTCGCTATATCGAAGAAGTCAAAAGCCGCGAAATTTTTGATCCAGTTTTATCATTCCAATTGGCGAATGGTTTTCACGTTCGTAAATTGTTGACCAATTATTTACCCATTGATAAAGAGTCGTACGGTTTTGCGACGTTGCTTGAATGGGTGAATTTGGATTATGTCGATAAAAAACCGATGATTAGCGATGCTAAAAATATTGTTCGGTTGGGTGTTGTGCAATGGCAAATGCGAACCATGACCAGTGTTGAGGAATTGTTAAAACACGCTGAATTTTTCATCGATGCCGTAGCAGGTTATCACGCCGATTTCG
>DALYHZ010000130.1:0-3146 GCA_031970635.1 Methylococcaceae bacterium
TATTATTCTTAATTTGTGTTAAATCAAGGGAAGAGCAAAATTTAATGTAAATAATATGGTTGTTATTCTATAATAATGTTTTAGTTGATAATTTTTTATTAAAGAGTATTCGATTATGAACGTTGTGATAGAAGAAAAAACGTTTCGAGGTTTGCGCGAAGTAACGTTATTAAGCGTAATTGCAGGGGCTTTATTTTTTCTTATTTCACTTATTACATTTAACAATGATGATGCTGGCTGGACACATAGTGGTTCAGTACAAACCATTGCTAATGCGTGTGGTGTATTTGGTGCTTGGTTATCAGATTTTATGCTCAGTTTTTTTGGGCTATGCGCGTACACATTCCCATTTATTATTATTTGGCAAGGTTATTTAACCTACAGTCAAAAACGCCTAGAACAATCTCGCACCATGATGACGTTGCATTGGTGTGGCGCAATTGCAACTATTGTTTCTGCGGATGCCTTGTTTAATTTTTATTTATTACGCCCAGGTATTGAATTGCCGCGTAACACAGGCGGGATTTTAGGACAAGAAGTCGGTACGGCTTTGGCTGTGGCTTTTGGTAATTCTGGCGCGACGTTGCTTTTATTAGTCGTATTATTTGCGGGATTGCGTTTGGTTACTGAAATTTCATTATTAGCCGTTCTCGATTTTATTGGCAAACACAGTTTTAATTTAAGTCGAATATTTTTTCACGGTTTGTTAGAAGCCCTACACAAACACACGCCTCAACCTGCAACACTGCAATTAGTCAACGACGCTGAAAAACCCGCCGCCCGCAAAAAAAATTCACCTAAAGCTAAACCCGCGCCTGTCGAAGATATTTTTGATGATGAAAATGATGATTTTTTCGACGACGATGAAGCGGCTTTCGACGAATTATTGAGCGAATTTGAAGACGAAGAACCGCCTGTTGTTGAAAAAAAAACAGTAAAAAAAACCAAAACGAAATCTACGCCCGTATCCTTAGACATCGAAGAAAAAAACGTTAAAACACCGTTAAGCAAAAAGTTCGATAAATTAGTCGAAACCGTCAAACATGTAAAAGCTGAAGTCGTTGAAAAGGCGCAGGAAAAGGTAGCCGAGAAAAAAGTCGCTAAAAAACCAGCTGAGAAAAAAGTCAAAGCCGCGCAATATCCTAAAAAAAATAAATTACCAACGCTCGATTTGCTCGACGACCGCGACACACATGTCATTGGTTATTCTGAAGCGGATTTAGACGAAATGTCGCGTCTTGTCGAAGATATTTTGGCGGATTTCAATGTCACTGTAACCGTCGTTGGTTATCATCCAGGTCCTGTCATTACACGCTTTGAGTTGCAACTCGCAGCAGGTGTAAAAGTTAGCAGAATTAGCAGTTTATCAAAAGATTTAGCACGGTCATTATCTGTTACTAGCGTGCGAATTGTTGAAATTATCCCTGGAAAACCGGTCATAGGTTTAGAAATCCCCAATCAAGAACGCGAAATGGTGACATTGCGCGAATTGCTAAAATCAGCACCATTTGAAAAATCAAAATCATTACTTACTTTGGCGATGGGCAAAGATATTGCTGGCGTGCCGATTTGCGCCGATTTAGGCAAAATGCCACATGCGCTCGTTGCTGGTACAACCGGTTCAGGTAAATCCGTTGCAATTAACACTATGATTTTGAGTTTGCTTTACAAGGCAAATCCTGAACAAGTGCGTCTGATTATGATTGACCCGAAAATGTTGGAATTGTCGGTTTACGAAGGCATCCCACATTTGCTCACGCCTGTTGTAACGGATATGAAAGAAGCCAGTAACGCCCTACGTTGGGCAGTTGGTGAGATGGAACGCCGTTACAAGTTGATGTCAAAAATGGGTGTGCGAAATTTAGCCGGTTTTAATCAGCTTATCGAAGATGCCGCCGAACGTGGCGAAACCATTCGTGACCCGATGTTCCAATTGATTAACCCGCTCGAAGACGACGAAGAGTTTCCAACGCTTTCGACTTTGCCAAGCATTGTGATTGTCATCGACGAACTTGCGGACATGATGATGATTGTCGGCAAAAAAGTTGAAGAACTCATCGCGCGATTGGCGCAAAAAGCCCGTGCTGCTGGTATTCATTTAATTTTAGCGACACAACGTCCATCTGTGGATGTTTTAACCGGTTTGATTAAAGCCAACGTGCCGACACGCATTTCGTTTCAGGTCTCTTCGCGCATTGATTCGCGTACCATTTTAGACCAAGGCGGTGCAGAAACGTTGCTAGGAAACGGTGATATGTTGTTTTTGCCATCTGGCACAAGCATTCCTATTCGCGCACACGGCGCATTTGTCGATGACCACGAAGTGCATCGCGTCGTTGAATTTTTAAAACAAACCGGCCCGACCAATTATCTCCAAGAAATTACCAAAGAATCTTCTGACGGTGGCGATAATTTTGGCAGCGGCAACAGTTATGGTGGTGGCTCAGAATCTGATCCGTTGTATGATGAAGCGGTGCGTTTTGTGACCGAATCGCGCAAAGCCTCTATTTCGAGTGTGCAACGACGTTTTAAAGTTGGCTACAATCGCGCTGCGACCATGATTGAAGACATGGAAAATGCAGGCATTGTCAGCGCGGCAGAAAACAATGGCACGCGCGTGGTGTTAGCACCGCCGCCGGTATAACCACCTTTTTACTTTAAATTTATATAAAAAATGACAGAAACGATTTCTCCAGCCACAACAGAACGTTCACCTACTGACTTTTCGAGTTTTAATCTACATTCTGCGTTAGAACAAGCGTTAGAAAATAACGGGTTTCAAACCCCAACGTTGGTGCAACAGCGCACGATTCCGGCAAGTTTGACGCGCCAAAATTTATTGGTGAGTGCAAAAACTGGCAGTGGTAAAACCTTAGCGTTTTTGTTGCCGACCTTGCACCATTTACTCGTCCATCCGAATTATTACGCAGGAACGCGCGTACTTGTTTTAGTGCCAACGCGCGAACTCGCACAACAAATTTTCCTGCAATGTCAACAATTACTCGAAGGCACGTCGCTCAAAACCGGTTTGATTATTGGCGGTGAAGATTTTAAAAAACAACAAAATCTGTTGCGTAAAAATACGCCCGTTATTATCGCAACACCAGGGCGTGTGTTGGAATTATTAACGTTAGACACCGCGCCAT
>DALYHZ010000130.1:3172-7337 GCA_031970635.1 Methylococcaceae bacterium
CAGACCGAATGCTCGACATGGGGTTTAGTGAAGACGTATTAACCATTGCAAAACAATGTAATGAAAATCGCCAAACGCTGTTATTTTCCGCGACGCTAACACACGCGGGCGTGTTGAAAATGGCAGATAACGTTTTAAAAAAATACGAACTGATTGCTTTAAATACGTTGCGCGACGAGTTGCCACATATTCAACAGCAAATCGTCTTAGCCGATGACAACGCTCATAAACAGCAATTACTGGCGTGGTTACTTGAAAACGAAACGTTTGAGAAAGCACTCGTGTTTTCAAATAGCCGTTTGCAAGCGGATGCGCTTTGCGATCCTCTGCGTGCTAAAGGTGTACGCGCGATTGTGTTACATGGCGAAATGGATCAAAAAGAACGCCAACGTGTGATGCGATTATTTCGTGATGGCGTGGTGAACGTGTTGATTGCGACCGATTTAGCTGCACGCGGTTTAGACATTAAAGGCATCAATTTAGTCATCAATTTTGAAGTGCCGCGCAATGGTATTAACTATCTTCATCGTATTGGTCGTACAGGTCGTAGCGACGAAACCGGTTTGACCATTACGCTGGTAAAACATACCGAATGGAATTTGATGGCAGGTATTGAACGTTTTTTACGGCAAAGTTTTATCCGTCGCACGATTAAAGAATTAGCGGGGAAATTCCAAGGACCTAAAAAATTAAAAGCCTCTGGAAAAACGGTTGGCGGTAAAAAGAAAACGGAAATAAAAAAAGAAAAACCAAAAAAAGTAAAAGTGCGTCACCGCGACCAAAAAAATATTGGTAAACGCCGTGTACCTACGCAGAAAGCAGAGGCAGAATAATCGAAAACACCGTGCGTCCTTTTTCACTGCTGCATTCAATTACGCCTTGATGTTGAGAAATCAAGGCTTGTGAAATTGACAAACCTAAACCCGTGCCTTCAGCACGACCTGTGACCATCGGGTAAAAAATTTTATTCAACATATCCGGCGCAATGCCTACGCCATCATCGATAATTTCACAACGCATCGCTAATTTATGACGTTTGCGTTCTAATGTGACATGACGGCAAATGCGTGTTCGCAATGTGACATTGCCTTGTTCGTGTATTGCTTGCACAGCGTTACGCACAATGTTTAACACCGCTTGAATTAACTGATTTTTATCACCTAACAATTCGGGCAAACTCGGATCGTAATCACAATGAATTTGCACATTGTGATTCATTTCCGCTTGCACCAACCAGCGCACCCGCTCTAACACTTCGTGAATATTCAATCGTTGTTTATTGGGTAATTCATTTGGTCCTAGCATCCGATTCACTAAATCTTGCAAACGGTCAGCTTCGGCAATAATGACTTGTGTGTATTCTTTCAGTTCAGCATCCGGCAATTCTAAATCGAGCAATTGCGCCGCACCACGCAAACCGCCTAATGGATTTTTAATTTCGTGTGCTAAACCTCGCACCATCAAACGGGCAGCATTTTGTTGCGCCGTTAATTGTTCTTCTTGAGAAATTCGCAAGCGATTATCAATCGGCAATAATTCAACAATAATTTCGTTTTCTTCTGAACCCAACGGCGTGACGCTAACATTCACAAAAACACTGTGATTGGCGCGGTGTAATTCCAACGCATAATCAATTAGCGGTTCAGCGGCATCGCGGCAATGCGTTAAATTACTTAAAAATGCCGCATCCGAAGATTCAAATAATTTTTTTGCCGAAATTCCAATCAATTGCCGCGCGCTGTCGGCGAGTAAAATTTCAGCCGCCGTATTCAAATAACGCAATGTTAAATGGATATCGAATAACAAAACTGCCGTGTTGAGATTATCCAATAGCCGTTTATACATCGTGTTTTAAGCCAATGTTTGAATATGTGAAATAGCGCGTTGCAAACGAGCCAATGTTTTATCTCTACCCAACAATGACAACGTCACATCAATCGATGGCGAAACGCCCGAACCACAAATGGCAACACGTAACGGCTGAGCAACTTTTCCCAAGCCCAAATCCAATTGCGTAGCAACGTTTTTAACGATGTCATGTAAGGCTTCGGCTTCCCATGTGGGAACGTGCGAAAAGGCTTCTTTTAATTTTGCCAACACGTTATCACTGCCTTCAACAAAGGCTTTTTTTGCTGATTTTTCTTCGTAACCGTCAAAATCGCGGTAAAAATACACACTCGCCGCCGCCATATCGACCAACGTTTTACAACGTTCGCGTTGCGCTTTAACCAATTCGATTAAATCTACTTCTTCTTGTTTTGCATCGATGCCTAATTGTTCTAAATGCCAAACCAAATGCGGCACAATTTGCGTGGGGTCGCTGTGCATCAAATAGTGATGATTCAGCCACAACAATTTTTCGATGTTAAACGTTGAAGCCGCGCCATTCACATCCGCTAAATCAAAATACTCAATCATTTCGTCAATTGAAAAAATTTCTTGATCGCCATGTGACCAACCTAAACGCACTAAATAATTGAGCAACGCTTCGGGTAAATAGCCTTCGTCTCGAAATTGCATCACGCTGACCGCACCGTGACGTTTTGATAAACGTGCGCCATCCGAACCCAGAATCATTGGCAAATGTGCGTATTGTGGCAAGGGCGCATTTAAGGCATTAAGAATATTGATTTGACGCGGCGTATTATTGATATGGTCATCACCACGAATAACATGCGTGATTTGCATATCCATATCATCCACGACCACAGTTAAATTGTAAGTTGGCGAACCGTCCGTGCGAGCAATCACTAAATCGTCGAGTTCTTTATTGGCAACCGTAATTTCGCCTTTCACCAAATCGGGAATCGTAATCGCGCCATCGAGCGGCGTTTTAAAACGTACCACTGTTTTATCACTTTGTGGTTTATTGGCATCGCGGCATTTGCCGTTGTAACGCGGTTTTTCTTTTGCCGCCATTTGTTGCTCACGCAACGTTTCTAATTCTTCTTTGCTGCAATCGCAATAATAAGCGTGACCATCCGCGAGCAATTTCGCGATGATTTCTTTGTAACGCGGGAAATGTTCGGTTTGAAAAAACGGTCTTTCATTATCCGAATTCAAACCAAGCCACGCCATGCCGTCTAAAATAGCATCGACCGATTCTTGTGTTGAGCGTTCTAAATCGGTGTCTTCAATTCGTAAAATAAATTTGCCGCCATGTTTACGCGCATAAAGCCATGAAAATAAAGCGGTGCGTGCGCCGCCAACGTGTAAATAACCGGTTGGACTGGGCGCAAAACGTGTAGTAACTGTCATTTGTAAAAACCAAAAAGTGAAAAATAAGAAATTTGAAAGGAAAAACTAAGCAGAAAGCGTCAAGCGCAAATCTTGTCCAATGTGGCGCACATCGCGCCAATGTAATATTTTTTTATCCGCCATCGATTGCAATTCATTGAATGCGAAAACACCTCGTTCTTTATCGCCCAACACGCACGAAGCCATATAAATTAACCATTCATCAACTAAACCAGACTCAAGTAACGCGCCATTTAACGTTGCACCAGCTTCAACAAAAACGGTGTTAATTTCTTGCTCGGCTAAAAATGTCATCACTGCATGCAAATCTAGCTGTCCGTTACGTTCTGGCAAAACATGAATCTCGAAATTGGCTTGTTTCAACGCTTCGCTTTTTTGTTCATTTGTTGAGCAAGTCAAAATTAAAGTGCGACCGTCTAATTTTCCTAATTGCGAATCCAGCGGCATGTGTAATTGTGTGTCTAAAACCACGCGAATCGGTTGCATAACAGGAAAATCGACGCGAGCATTGAGTGATGGATTATCAGCCAGCACCGTTCCAATGCCGGTAAGAACAGCTGAACTTTCGGCACGCAAACGATGCACATCAGCGCGAGATTCAGGTGAGGTAATCCATTTACTTTCACCATTTGCCAGCGCAGTGCGACCGTCCAAACTCATCGCAATTTTACTACGAACAAATGGGCGATTTTTCGTCATCCGTGAAATAAAGCCACGATTTAATTTTTCCGCTTCGGCGCGTAACACGTCACAAACCACTTCGATTCCAGCGGCGCGACAACGTTCTAAACCACGCCCTGCAACTAATGGATTCGGGTCGGTCATGGCAACGACCAAACGTTTAATGCCTGAGTTAATCAGCGCGTCACAACAGGGTGGCGTTTTGCCATGATGACTGCACGGTTCT
>DALYHZ010000131.1:0-349 GCA_031970635.1 Methylococcaceae bacterium
ACCATTCGATTCGGATTGGTATCAAATGTTTGTTTAATTTCGGACGACGATTCTTGCGGCTGAGAATATAACGCCTGATAAATTTCAGGCTCGGTAATGTTTAACGAAATTTGCGGTTGATAACGTTGCGGCGTTTGAGGAAATTCAAACGTATCGGTTTCAATTTCGTTGCGCGAAGAAAAAGACGGATAAGTAGTTGCTGGTCGAACATTCGCCAATGCGCGTTGCACACACGACATCACAAAACTATGCACTGCGCGTCCATCTCGGAAACGCACTTCTAATTTCGCAGGATGCGCGTTGACACACGACATCACAAAACTATGCACTGCGCGTCCATCTCGGAAAC
>DALYHZ010000131.1:359-7272 GCA_031970635.1 Methylococcaceae bacterium
TTCTGTCGGGTCGAGCGTCAAATATAAAACAAAAATCGGATGCCGCCCTTGATATAAAACATCGGAATAGGCTTGTTTAATCGCATGTGAAATCCATTTATCTTTGACTAAGCGACCATTCACATAAAAAAACTGCATATCGGTTTGACTGCGTGAAAAAGTCGGCAAACTTATCCAGCCTTGCAATGTAAAACCTGAAACTTCAAAATCCAAACGTAGCGCGTTATCAATAAAATTTGGTGTGCAAATTGCCGCGATACGTTGTTCTTGTTGAATTAAATCGAATGCGGGGGCGAGTTTTAAAATTTCTTTTTGTTGATGAAACAATGTAAAACCTAAATCAAAACGACTTAACGCCATACGTTTCACCAGCGTTTCAATGTGTCCAAATTCGGTTTTTTCACTTTTCAAAAATTTGCGCCGCGCTGGCGTGTTATAAAACAAATCACACACTTCAACCGTTGTACCTTTCGGATGTGGCGCGGGTTGCACATCGAAAAATTGTTCTGCACCATCGGTTTTTACTGCCCAACCGTGTGAGCTATTTTCAGGGCGTGACGTGAGCGTTAATTTTGCAACCGAACTCATACTCGCTAACGCTTCACCACGAAATCCCATGCTGGTAACGTGTTCTAAATCATCAAGCGTTGCAATTTTACTGGTCGCATGACGAGATAACGCGAGCGGTAAATCTTCTTTTTCAATGCCTACGCCATCATCACACACACGAATTAAGCGCATTCCACCTTGTTCGATATGAATCGTAATTTTCGTGACTTGCGCGTCGAAACAATTTTCGATCAATTCTTTAACAATCGACGCAGGACGCTCAATCACTTCACCTGCGGCGATTTGATTGATGAGTTGAGGCGGGAGAACATGAATAAACATTGCTATTTTGAAAATAAAAAAAGGCGCGAATCATCGCGCCTTTGCGATTTAAGAAAAAATCAAATTATAACGCGGCGATGCGTTGTTGTTCGTTTTTAGGTTGTTTCATAAAACTATGAATGCCTTTTAAAATTGCAGTAGCAATTTTTAATTGATGCCCTGTGTTAAGCAATTTCAATTCTTCGGCATGATTTGAAATAAATGCGGTTTCAACCAAAATGGATGGAATGTCTGGTGATTTTAAAACAGCAAAACCGGCTTTTTGAACCGATTCAAAATGTAATTCTGAGACATTTTCAAAATTGTGCAATACCTTATTGGCTAATAAAACACTGGCTTCTTGCGTGGCACTTTGTGATAAATCTAATAAGACATTGGTCAACGAATTTTCTTCATTGTTGAGTTGTTCACCTTCCACTAAATCGGCAGCATTTTCGCTGTGTGCGCGCCAATAAGCAGATTCACTGGTCGCGCCACTGGTTGATAACGCATAAACTGACGCGCCGCGTACTGCCGTGTCTTTAATCGAATCGGCATGAATTGAAATAAAGACATCCGCTTTGGCAGCACGGGCAATGTCCATTCGTTTACGCAAACCGACGTAATAATCACCTTGACGTACCATGACCGCCTTCATACCGGTTTGTGCATTGACGAGAGCTTCTAATTTCTTTGAAATGGAAAAGACGACATCTTTTTCATACGTTCCGCCTTGCCCTTGCGCGCCCGAATCATTACCACCGTGTCCGGCATCAATTGCTACAATAAATTGTTTTACAGTTTTAGTTTTTATGACTTCAGTATTTTGGACAGGGACTAATTTGGCAACAGAGGTTTTTTTAATTTCGGTTTCTGGAACAGCTTTAACTAGCGTAGCGGTTGTTTTGGTGGGTATTTTTTCAATGTTTGGACTGGGTGAAACGGGTTTGCTTGTCGGTTTATTTTCAATTTTCGGTTCAATTTTAGCAACTTGATTACTTAAACCCTTATCTAGTAACTCCACAACGAAACGATTATTCCCTAATGCGTCTGTATGTAGAGTCGTCGTCTTCGTTGAAAGTGGTTTCTTTAAATCAATAACAATACGTAAATCAGAACCATTTTTTGCGCCAACACGAATACTCGAAAATAAAGGATGTGAAACTGGGGGTTGCGCTAAATCTTTTGCAGCGACGGCATTTGCTAAATCGATAACTAATCGCGCGGGATTTTCAAAAAACTGTACTTTGTTTTGACTTGCCGCTGCACTAACATCAAGCGTAATTCGAGATTGATCAGGTGTTGTCCAATAACGGAGCGAATTAACACGTAAAACATCTTCAGCGTGAGCGATTGCAATTAACCAATGCAAACCTAGCAGAATAATCAATAATTTCCAATAACGACGCATACCTCAAACCCATTAAGTTATAATGTGGTTTAAATTATATCAGTAGGTTATTGTTTTTTCACGCACTAATTAACTACTTTTTTAAATCGGTATCCCATCAATTTCGATATGCCGTCCATGACCTTGTGTTCGTAGCGTAATGTTAATATCTGCGAGAGGTAAAACGCCTACGCCTTTGTCTGCCCATTCAATAAAACATAATGCTGTTTGATTTAAATAATCATCAATACCAATCCATTCCAATTCCTCGGCATTAGCAAGTCGGTATAAATCAAAGTGAAATATTTTACGTTCGGCTACGTCGTATTCTTCAATTAACGTGTAAGTAGGACTTTTTATTGCGCCGGTTACGCCTGCAGCGCGTAATAAGCCCCGCACTAACGTTGTTTTCCCTGCACCTAGATCACCGTGTAAAAAAATGAGCGATTTTTCTGGCAAATGCGACCATAACAGTGCGCCAAATTGCTCTGTTTCTTCCGTATCATTTAAATAGTGGACTGTTGTCACAAAGAATATGTTGTACTGTACGTTGTAGGGGATTGATCTGCGGCGACCACTCTATTACGACCATTTCCTTTTGCTAAAGCCAAGGCTTGATTGGCAAGTTCAATGGTGTAATTAAAATCAGGATGCCGATTATGAATGGCTGTACCAAGACTAATTGTAAGCGATACAGTTGTGGTTTTGTCGTTTAGTTTAAACTTAAATTTTTCCACAATGGAACGTATTTTTTCGGCAACGTGGTAAATAATCAGTTGATCAACATCGGCTAAAACGATTAAAAACTCTTCGCCTCCCAATCGAAATACAAAGTCGCCCGCTCGTACTTGCTGGCTAAAAATTTCCGCAAGTTGTTCTAAAATGCGATCGCCATTTTCGTGACCATAAATATCGTTAATACGTTTAAAGGAATCAATATCAAGCATGACGACCCCAAATAAAACGCCATTATCTAAACTGTAACTGGTTTCATGACGCATAACCGTTTCTAAATAACGACGATTAAATAAATGCGTAAGAGGATCGCGTCCGTTTTCTTCTTCAATCATGTTTTTGGCAATATTGCTTAAAACCCAAATGGACTTCGAGACGACGATGTTGAGTCTTTCTAATGTTTCTTCGATAGCTTGTTCATTTTGTTGCCGCGTAAAGACAACTAATTCGCGCATCTCTTCATCAATATTATCAAGCAATGAAACCAGTGTTGTTAGTTCAGGTCTGCCGGTTAAAAATAGATGCGCTTTGTGTGAAATCCATAAACCAAAATTAGAATGCCGAATGGTGGATTGTGTGCTGGCATCGTATTTATTTTGGGCAATCCGCAACAACAAATTTCGCATCCATTCAGAAAGTGATGTACATAAACGTTCATAATCAAAAGCGAGATTATGCGCTGATATGTTCATTTTTAAGGCTTGCACATTTTTCTCATTGATGACCATGTCATGTTCATAACTTTCGTCAATGACAACCAAGGTCCAATCTAACACTTGAATAGCTAGTGTCATCGCATCGGCTAATTCATCGCGTTCTAGCGTTGAATTTTTCAATGTCTCTAAGACTTGTGATTTAATGATGTCCATACCGTAATTTGTCAAACTCATTGGCAAATCCATTCGCGCATGAATATGTCCAATTTCACATTGGTATTGATAATACGTTTCTAAGTCTTCAAGTGTTGCATGATAAGTAAAAGAATTTATTAGCCATTGCGTTAATATGACACGTACCCGACTTTTAACCGCATCATGATTTAAAAATTTAATCGCGACGGTGTTATTTAAAAGCTGTCGATAAAAATAATTAACGATTGCCTCACTACGAGGTTCAATAATCTTCAAAATTTGCTCAAATACAAACTTGTTTTTTTGTGAGTGTAATTCTTTGATTGTTTGTTTGTGCAACAATTCAAAAGATTTCATGGCAAAATTCCGAAAAATGAAAAGAAAGCGTAACGTGCAATAATATCAAGCCGCCTGCACAGGTATTTCTTCAGCGGTGCGGATTACCTGATTTTTACCATCGAAATAAACTAAAGTGGGATGATGGTTTTGTGCTTCTTCATTTGAAAATGAAGCATAAGTACAGACGATAATTAAATCACCTACACACGCTAATCGTGCCGCTGCACCGTTTACAGAAAACGTTTTTGAACCTGCCTGCGCCCGAATGGCGTAAGTGGTAAAACGTGCGCCGTTATTGACGTTATAAATTTGAATTTGTTCATATTCGCGAATGCCCGCTAAATCGAGAATATCGCTGTCAATTGCACACGAGCCTTCATATCCCAATTCAGAATGAGTAACGGTGGCACGGTGAAGTTTAGATTTGAGCAAGGTAATTTGCATTGGATGACTGAGTAAATATTTAAAGTTAAAAACGCACTAATTATCTATGAATTGCGTCTAGCGTTCAATTTTCGTAAAAGGCTTTGTACCAATGAGCAAATTTTTCAAGCCCAATTGCTAACGACGTTTTAGGTGCGTAATCAAAATCACGCATTAAATCACTCACATCCGCATAAGTGTCTTGTACGTCACCGGCTTGCATTGGCAATAAGTTTTTGACGGCCGTTTTGCCCAAATGTTTTTCTAAGATTTCAACAAATGTGAGTAACTGTTCGGGGTGGCTGTTGCCGATATTGTAAATTTGATAAGGAGACTTTGCTGGTTTATCAATTACCCGTATTACACCTTCAACAATATCGTCGATATAAGTGAAGTCACGTTGATGATTGCCATAATTGAATAAATCAATCGGTTTTCCAGCCAAAATTTGCCGAGCAAAAATAAACGGCGACATATCAGGTCGCCCCCATTCGTAAACAGTGAAAAAGCGCAAACCAGTTGTTGCAAAACCGTATAAATGGCTGTAACTGTGTGCCATCAATTCATTGGCTTTTTTCGTTGCTGCATATAACGACACGGGATTATCCACGCAATCCTCCGTCGAAAATGGCAATTTGGTATTTGCCCCATAAACCGAACTCGACGACGCATAAATTAAATGGTCGATGTGATGATTGCGACAACCTTCTAAAATATTGAGAAAACCGATTAAGTTTGATTCAGCATAAACATGCGGATTGGTAATCGAATAACGTACACCGGCTTGCGCGGCTAAATTGACGACACGTTCAATTTTTTCTATGGTAAACACATTTTCTATCGCTTCACGGTCGGCGATATTGCATTGCACAAATTTAAAATTTTTATACGGTGTTAAACGCGCTAAACGGGCGTGTTTTAAATTCACATCGTAATAATCGTTTAAATTATCTACACCGATAATGTCATCGCCACGTTCAAGCAAACGCAAACTTAATGCCGCGCCAATAAAACCCGCCGCGCCAGTTACTAAAATTTTCATGAATTTTTCATCTCGCTAATAACCCACGCCGTTAAAGTCACATAATCAATTTTTCCTGTCGCCATAACGGGAATGGCATCGATAAACAGAATTTTTTTCGGCAAGTTAATCGCCGCCACGCCAACCGAAGCGGTTGTTAATTCGCGTAATGTCGCTTGTTTTTGGGTTGTAACTAAAATGATTTGTTCACCTTTTTTGGTGTCGGGCAAACTGACAGCGGCGTGATGAGCATTTGGCCACGCTTTCATCGCCAATTGTTCAACCACGGTCAGCGACACCATTTCGCCGCCAATCTTGGCAAACCGTTTACTGCGCCCACGAATATGCAAAAAACCATCGTCATCAACATGCACAATATCGCCTGTGTCATACCAGCCTTTGCCATAAATCGATTCGGTCGGTTGCAACTGCCCTGCACTATTTGCCAACAAATAACCAAGCATGATATTTACGCCACGAACGTGTAAACGTCCTGCATCCTCAATCCCTTCGACGGGTTCTAAACGGTATTCCATGTGCGGCAATAAACGCCCAACTGTTCCCGCTTTGCAATCCATCGGTGTATTCACTGCAGCAACCGGTGCCGTTTCCGTTGCGCCATAACCTTCTAAAATCCGAATACCGAATTTTTCTTGCCACAGCTCGCGCGTGCTGTCTTGTAATTTTTCCGCACCGGCGACGACATAACGCAACGTGTGAAAGTCAAAAGCATGGGCTTTTTTTCCGTAAGCGGCAAAAAACGTATTCGTGCCAAACATAATCGTTGCGCCGATTTCATAAGCCATTTCAGGAATCATCGAAAAATGCAACGGCGTTGGATAAAAAAACGCTTTCATGCCCGTTAATACCGGCAATAACGTTCCAATCGTAAAGCCAAACGAGTGAAACATCGGTAAAAAATTCAACACTACATCTTTTGGATTAAAACCAATTCGCGCCGCAACTTGTTGATGATTCGATAAAATATTGGCATGTGAAAGCACAACGCCTTTTGGTGTGCCTTCTGAACCGGACGTAAATAAAACGACCGCCGGACTGTCGGGATTTACATCGTTTTTGTACCAGAATCGCGCCGTTTTACCTTGCACTGCGCCGAACAATTTGTCTTTTAAGGTAATCGTTTGCGCTAAATCTTCCAAATAAACAATTTTGACGTGTTGAGTTAAAGCGGCAATGTCCGCTTCTAAATGCGCGAGTTCGACAAATTTTCGCGAACTTAAAACGGTTTTGACTTGCGCGGTTTGACAAGCTGAAATCATGCCC
>DALYHZ010000132.1:0-7243 GCA_031970635.1 Methylococcaceae bacterium
ACAGTCGTCAACAAGAACTGTAAAGCATTAGGAGAGATATTAAGAATGGCCACCAACACCAAGAAATTAGGAATCACCGAAGTTGTTTTGCGTGATGCCCATCAGTCGATTTTAGCTACGCGCATTCGTATCGACGACATGTTGCCGATTTGCGCTCAATTAGATGCTATCGGTTATTGGTCTATCGAATCATGGGGTGGTGCTACCTTTGATGCTTGTATTCGTTATTTAGGCGAAGACCCTTGGGAAAGATTACGTTTATTGAAAGCTGCCATGCCTAATACACCGCAACAAATGCTATTGCGTGGACAAAATTTGCTCGGTTATCGGCATTATGCCGACGATGTGGTCGATAAATTTATCGAACGTTGTGCCGTAAACGGTATCGATGTATTTCGCATTTTCGATGCGATGAACGATATGCGTAACATCGAACATTCAATTAAAGCGGTTAAACAAACTGGCAAACACGCGCAAGGCACAATTTCTTACACCACCAGTCCAGTCCATACGTTAAAAACATGGGTGGATTTAGGGAAAACAATTGAAGACATGGGCGCGGACTCCATCTGTATCAAAGATATGGCTGGTTTGCTCAAACCTTACGAAGCATATGAATTAGTTTCAAAATTGAAAAAAAGCACCTCGCTTCCCATTCATTTGCATTCGCATGCCACAACAGGATTAAGTGTTGCAACGTTAATTAAAGCTATTGAAGCAGGCGTTGATAACGTGGACACGGCAATTTCTTCACTTAGCATGACGTATGGTCACAGTCCCACTGAAACAATTGTGGCCAGCTTAGAAGGCGAAAAACGTGCAACCGGTTTAGATTTAATCAAACTCGAAGACATCGCACACTACTTCCGAGATGTGCGTAAAAAATATGCGCAATTTGAAGGCGGCTTAAAAGGTGTAGACGGACGTATCTTGGTCTCGCAAGTGCCAGGTGGCATGTTGACAAACATGGAAAGCCAGCTCAAAGAACAAGGCGCAGCAGATAAATTCGACGAAGTGCTAAAAGAAATTCCGCGTGTGCGTGAAGATTTAGGCTTTATCCCATTAGTTACCCCTACGTCGCAAATTGTTGGCACGCAAGCTGTTATTAACGTCATGAATGGCGAACGCTATAAAACAATTACCAAAGAAACGGCTGGCGTTTTGAAAGGTGAATACGGCGTCACACCTGCACCAGTGAATGCCGAATTGCAAGCAAAAGTCTTAAATGGCGCACAACCGATTACTTGCCGTCCTGCGGATTTAATTGAAGCAGAAATGGACAAATTGATTGCTGACGTGCAAGCCAAAGCCAAAGCCGAAAATGTCACACTTTCGGCAAATATTGAAGAAGAGGCGTTAATTAATGGTTTATTCGCGCAAGTAGGCTGGAAGTTTTTAGCGAATCGTAATAACCCAAATGCGTTTGAGCCAAAACCTGATGCACAAGCGTTTGCGGCGGCAAATGCACCGAAAAAAGAAAATAGTGCGGTTGAAACCTATACCGTCAATGTCGATGGTAAAAACTTTAACGTTGCAGTTGCCGTAGGTGGCACGGCATTAAATATTCAACCCGTTAGCGTTGCCGCACCATTGGCGGCTGTTGCTGGCAGTGGCGCAACGATTGAAGCTCCGATGTCCGGTAATATTTTAAAAATATTGGTTAGCGTTGGTAGTGAAGTCAACGAAGGCGATGTCGTCGTTTTAATGGAAGCCATGAAAATGGAAACCGAAGTACGTTCTAAATTTACCGGCGTTGTAAGTGCCGTTCATGTGAAAGAAGGTAATGCCGTCGCCGGTGGCAACGTGTTAATTTCGCTCTAAAGGGTGTTATGGAAAATTTAATTTCATTATGGCAAAGCACCGGCATTTATAACTTTGCTGCCGGACAAGCGTTTATGATGGTGATTGGCTTTTTGTTGCTATTCTTAGCCATCAAAAAAGGCTTTGAACCGTTGCTATTATTGCCTATTGGTTTTGGCGCGATTTTGAGCAACATTCCTGTAGCAGGGATTGCTGAAGAAGGCGGTTTACTGTATTTCCTGTATTACGGCATTAAGCTGGGCATTTTCCCATTGTTAATTTTTATGGGCGTGGGCGCGATGACAGACTTTGGTCCGATGCTCGCCAATCCGAAAACATTACTGCTTGGCGCAGCGGCGCAGTTTGGCATTTTTGCTTCGTTAATCGGTGCGTTAGCGTTGAATGCAATTCCAGGCTTGGAATTCTCACTCAAAGATGCCGCAGCGATTGGGATTATCGGTGGTGCAGATGGACCAACCGCAATCTATGTGGCATCAAAAATGGCACCGGATTTATTAGGGGCGATTGCCGTTGCGGCTTATTCGTACATGGCATTAGTGCCATTGATTCAGCCGCCGATTATGCGTGCATTAACAACCGAAGCAGAGCGTAAAATCGAAATGCAACAATTACGTCATGTGAGTAAAACGGAAAAAATTATTTTTCCTTTGACGTTATTATTGTTGTCAATTTTATTGCTGCCTTCTGCCACGCCATTAGTGGGCATGTTTGCCTTAGGCAACTTGATGAATGCTTGCGGTGTCGTTGACCGTTTAAGTCAAACTGCTCAAAACGAACTGATTAACATCGTCACTATTTTCTTAGGATTGGCGGTTGGTTCTAAATTGAGTGCGGAGGCATTTTTGCAAGTCAAAACCCTAGGCATTTTAGCATTAGGTGCTGTTGCCTTTGCGATTGGCACAGCCGCAGGGGTTGTCATGGCAAAAATTATGAATCGTTTTAGTGACACACCGATTAACCCGTTAATTGGCGCGGCAGGTGTTTCGGCTGTCCCAATGGCGGCGCGTGTTGCTAATAAAATTGGTTTAGAAAGTAATCCGCATAATTTCTTATTGATGCATGCAATGGGACCGAACGTAGCTGGCGTAATTGGTTCAGCGGTGGCGGCGGGTGTGTTATTGAGTTTGATAAAATAATTATAAAAACAACCATACGTTACAATTTGTTGTGATGTATGGTTGTTTTAAAACCTCTGAAAATAAATGTGTAATCCGTCCGCTTATCCAATCAATTAGGCATAAAACCGTCATAAATAACGATATACCACTTCCCTCAATGTGTATATACATTTAGCAAAGTGTGACAATGTCATACATGAAAATTTCGGTAATTCAACGCCGTAAAATGCAATAATGTGATGCTTCGTCATTCATAACGTCACGATTCATAATGCCCCATTACCAAATTATTCTGTGTACTTTTCCGCAATTCGAATCGGCAAAGCAGTGCGCTCATACGCTGGTCGAAAAAAAATTAGCCGCGTGTGTAAATATTTTGCCAACCATGACATCGGTTTATGCGTGGCAAGGTCAAATCGAAACCGCGCAAGAGCATTTGCTCATTATTAAAGCGCAAGCCAATCAATATGCGGCTATTGAAACATGGCTGAAAAAACAGCATCCTTACGACGTACCAGAAATTATTGCCTTGCCGATTGAGCAAGGTTTGCCCGATTATTTAAACTGGATTAGCGCATGTCACGTTACGTCTTAATTTTTTTAACTGTTTTCGTCTTCAATTCGTCCATTTTTGCAGAAGATTCGCTCGAACAATTAGTTCGCAATACGGCGGCTTTAAAATTAAATTTGTTTGGCGACCAATTATTAGAACCTGATGATGCGTTTGAATTTTCTGCCAGCATCAAAAACGGCAATACGTTGTATGTGAGTTGGGAAATTGCGCCGAATTATTATTTGTACCGCGAAAAAATTAAGCTCGAACTGGTCAATGCGTCCGGCACAAAATTGGGTGATTACAGCATTCCAAACGGCGAACCAAAACACGATGAATCGTTTGGCAATGTGGAAGTTTTATATGAGGATTTAAATTTTAACGTGCCGCTGATTCGAGAAGACCATGGCGCACAAACCATTAAATTACGCGCGTATTTTCAAGGTTGTGCCGAACGCGGCGTGTGTTATCCGCCGATGAATAAAGAAGTACTTTTAGATTTACCTGTCGCGCATTCACTTGAACCATTACCTGAATCGAACACACAAAAAACGTCTATTTCAAACGCGCCGATTTTAATTTTGCTGATTTTTTCAATCATTGTGCTGATTTTGTCTGCGATAATTGCAATCCGCTTAAAAAAATAAAATTAAAAACTCGAAATTCTAAGGAAAAAACTTATGGAAAAAACCTATTCTCCGCATTCGATTGAACAACGTTGGTATCAAAACTGGGAAGAAAAAAATTATTTCGCGCCATCTGGCGAAGGTGAACCGTATTGCATCATGATTCCACCGCCAAACGTGACGGGCAGTTTGCACATGGGACATGCGTTTCAAGACACAATTATGGATGCGCTGACACGTTATCACCGTATGAAAGGTTGCAACACGCTTTGGCAAGCGGGAACTGACCACGCGGGAATTGCCACGCAAATGGTGGTCGAACGTTTATGCAACGCCGAAGGCAAAACGCGCCACGATTTTGGACGTGAAAAATTCATCGAAAAAATTTGGGAATGGAAAGGACAATCAGGCGGCACAATTACCCGTCAATTACGTCGCATGGGGTCATCACTCGATTGGTCGCGCGAACGTTTCACGATGGACGAAGGAATGTCCGAAGCGGTGCAAGAAGTTTTCATTAAATTATATGAAGAAGGCTTGATTTATCGCGGCAAACGTTTGGTGAATTGGGACGCGGTTTTGCACACGGCGGTTTCGGATTTAGAAGTTTTATCCGAAGAAGAAAACGGTTTCATGTGGCATTTACGTTATCCATTGTCGAATGGTCAGGGGCATTTAATCGTTGCCACAACACGCCCTGAAACCATGCTTGGTGATGCGGCAGTTGCGATTAACCCGAAAGATGAGCGTTATCAACATTTACTTGGTGAATTTGTGGAATTGCCGCTGACTGGTCGCAAAATTCCAATTATCGCGGACGAATACGTTGACCCTGAATTTGGAACAGGTTGCGTAAAAATCACGCCTGCACACGATTTTAACGATTACGAAGTTTGGACGCGCCATCGTAACACATCCGTGATTCAAGATTTGCCACACGGCGGTTTGATTAACATTTTCACTGTCAACGCCAGCATTATTGATGATGCGTTGATTCCTGAAAAATACCGTGGTTTAGACCGCGTCGAAGCTCGCAAACAAATCGTCGCGGATTTTGAAGCGGCGGGATTACTCGAAAAAATTGCTGACCATAAATTGATGGTGCCTCGTGGCGACCGTTCAGGCAGTATCATCGAACCATTTTTAACTGACCAATGGTATGTAAAAATCGCGCCACTCGCGCAGCCTGCGATTAAAGCCGTTGAAGATGGCGATATTAAATTTGTGCCAGATAATTGGAAAAATACTTATTTCGAGTGGATGCGAAACATTCAAGATTGGTGTATTTCACGGCAAATTTGGTGGGGGCATCGTATTCCTGCATGGTATGACGACAAAGGCAATATCTATGTCGGTAATTCAGAAGCGGCAATTCGTGAAAAACATCATTTGCCTGCCGATTATCCATTAAAACAAGACGAAGACGTTTTAGATACTTGGTTTTCATCGGCTTTATGGCCGTTCTCGACATTGGGTTGGGATGGTAAAAATGAACCTGATTATTTAAAAACGTTTTATCCCACTAGCGTTTTAGTCACAGGTTTTGACATCATTTTCTTCTGGGTGGCGCGAATGATTATGATGGGTTTGAAGTTCCGTGGAGAAGTGCCTTTCAAAGAGGTTTATATCCACGGTTTGGTGCGTGATGCCGAAGGACAAAAAATGTCCAAATCCAAAGGCAATGTGCTTGACCCAATTGATATTATCGATGGCATTGATTTAGAAACGCTCGTTGCAAAACGCACCTCTGGCATGATGCAACCGCATTTGCAGAAAAAAATCGAACAAGCCACGCGCAAACAATTTCCTGACGGCATCCAATCTTACGGCACCGATGCGTTGCGTTTTACCTTTGCATCACTCGCGTCAACAGGTCGTGATATTCGTTTTGATTTGGCACGCACGGAAGGTTATCGCAATTTTTGTAACAAACTTTGGAATGCCGCGCGTTATGTGTTGATGAACACGGAAGAACACGATTGCGGTTTGACGGGTGAATGCGAATTTTCATCCATTGACCGCTGGATTGTGGCGCGTTTGAATCAAGTGATTTCCACAACTAGCCACGCGATTGAAAATTACCGTTTCGATTTAGCGGCGCAAGCAATTTATGAATTTACTTGGAATGAATACTGCGATTGGTATTTGGAACTGGCAAAAGTGTCGTTGCAATCGGATAACGAAGCCTTGCAACGTGGTACGCGCAAAACGTTGTTACAAGTTTTGGAAACAATTTTGCGTTTGGCGCACCCGATTATGCCGTTTATCACCGAGGAAATTTGGCAACGTGTCGCGCCACTTGCTGGCGTAAAAGGTGACACGATTATGTTGCAAGCGTATCCAACCGTTGATGAATCACAAATTAACGATGATGCCATTCAAAATGCAGATTGGCTGATGGCGGTGATTTTAGGTGTGCGTCGAATTCGCGGTGAAATGAACATTGCGCCAAGTAAACCGTTACCGATTTTGCTTAAAAATGGCAATGCGAACGATGCGCTACGTTTAGAAAACAATCGTATTTATTTGCAAAAATTGGCGCGTTTGGAATCGATGACATGGTTGAATGAACATGACGTTGCGCCAGAATCGGCAATCGCTCTGGTTGGCGAAATGCAAATTTTAATTCCCATGGCGGGATTGATTGATAAAACAGCTGAATTGGCGCGTCTTGATAAAGAAATCCAAAAAATCCGCAACGATTTACCGCGCGTTGAAGGGAAATTGAATAACCCTGCGTTTGTCGATAAAGCGCCTGCCGAAGTTCTCGAAAAAGAACGCGCGAAACTCGCTGAAATGCAATCGATGCTTTCTAACTTGGAAACACAACACGCGAAAATTGGCGCGTTGTAGTTTTGCTAAAAAGTCGGGTTGCATTCGCTAGCCCGACTCACACAACTTGTGCCGCACATTTCGACGAAAATCAAGATTTGGGCTAAACTTTCTATCAATTTCAATCTCAACCATATTAATTGCTGTGACTACAAAAATTATCCGCATCGCAACCCGTCAAAGTCCTTTAGCTCTCTGGCAAGCCGAACATGTTGCCGCACTTTTAGAGCAAGCATTTCCAAACGTTAAAACTGAACTCGTTAAAATGGTAACGCGCGGCGATAAAATTCTCG
>DALYHZ010000133.1:0-7202 GCA_031970635.1 Methylococcaceae bacterium
TACTTACTTTTCATTTTTTGGCAGTAAATTTTTTTTTTTTTTTTTTTTGAATCCGAAAAATCCGCATGAGATTTTTTTTTTTTTTTTTTTTGCGCTAAAAATAATTTTTGAACTAGGCAAAGTAGGCAAAGTAGGCAACGACCGCGCCATTACTAGGTTTCGTAAAATTTCAAAGTAGGCAACAAGTAGGCAACCTTGCCCTTTTAACTAGGCAACAGGCAAAAAGCGATTGATTGAACGCATACAGATTGGCTAAAAATCAGTTATGAACTTAAACAAACGACACAAAAGTCCCATAGCGATAGTGCAAAGGTAGATAAATCGGGCGTGGTGGTTTTGAAGGCGATTAAACAAACGTCACGAAAGTTTCATGAACGGGGCAAATTGCACAACCAAAACCGCGCAAACCTAGACGGCATAAGGGCTTGATTGATTACCCTACCCTTTGCACAAAAAATAACAACAGCTAATGCTAGACGTGGCGCGGCATAGAGCCGTATTTTCAACAGCAAAACAACCTAATTTTCCTAATGATTTGGTAATTTTTTTATGGCAAAGGCAAAAACTAACCAATTACGGCGTGTGGATATTCGGGGCATGAATATCGGCGATAACGCAACCGCTGTTGAATATGAAATTAACGGCTGGACTTATAGAGTGAATTTAACAACCACCGCCTGTAATTACGGTAATTTGCGTTATTGGTTTATGTGTCCTAGATGCTACGGGCGCAAAGCAACGCTGTATTTAAGTGGTAACGGCTGGTTAGCGTGTCGAAAGTGTTACGGACTTGCTTATCCTGTTGAGAATAAAACCCGTTCGGATAGGGCAATTGATGGCGCGTTTAAACTTAATCAACGCTTAGGCTTTGATGGTGGTATTGATGATTTTGGCGAAAAACCAAAAGGAATGCACTCGAAAACGTTTAACCGATTGATTGAAAAGCGTGATGACTATTCGGCGATATTTTGGGGTGGTATTGGTTCATGGATGGGGCGGCGCGGTTGGATTGATTTATAAACCAGCTATAGCTTTTATTGTTTTACTACTACACCAGTTCCAATAACGCCATTTTGAGAAACAAACATACTGCCATTGGTTAGTGCTTTGTTCATAACAAAAGTATAAACAAAACCATTTTCACCCGTTGCATAACCAAGACAATTAGATTCTATTTTATAAGTTCCAGTCATCTGAGTTTGTTGTGTTTGAAATCCACATCCTGAAACGGTCGTTGTTTTTACATTTCCTTTGCCGTCAAAATTAGCCACTCCAACATTAGCGCAAGTAAATCCGTTATCGTTTCCGACTGCATTAAAATAATAATCACCTTTTAAAGATTTTGTATCACAAGCTGCATTCACGCCAACGCTAAAGCCTAGTGCGATTATTGCTGAAATTAGTTTTTTCATTTTGTTTCTCTATCGTTTTAGTTTTGTTTTTCGCGTGGTAAAAACACACCTTTGATGCAATCGGGGTTAATGATGCAAAGTTGAATGTGGTTGTGTGATTTAAAACCCGCGTTCGGGTAAAGCGGTTCGCCTTCCCAAAATGCCGCCCTGACAGAATCAAATTTAATGCCGTCATCTTTTGCCATTTCGATAGCGTAACGAATTACAGCGCAATCTAACTCGCGTTTTTTAAAATCAAAATCATTTGAACCGAATGGCGCGTTAATTGGTAATTCTCGCCCCGCTTCACTTAGAGTTAATGCCATTTCTTTATAAGCAACAGCAAGTAAATCAAGGCATTTTTTATCAAGCAAATCTAAGCAATTACCTAAGTCGATAATCGCACCAATGACGAAAGGCGTTTTAATTTTCGATTGCTTACGCTTGCTATCATTTACGGCATATTGTCGGGCGCGTTCAAGGCTGTTTTCCCAAAAATAAACACCATGCCCCAACCAATCATAAGCGTTTGTACTGTGTTTTAATTGAGTTTCACCATTCAAAACGGCTTTGCCGATTTTTTCATCTAATCCGTGAAAGCCAAAAACATAGGCGGGTTTTGACGAATACAAATTATTGCACCGCGTTAGCTTTATTAGCTTTGCTTTTTGCAACGGTTTCTTTCGAGAAAAAACGGGCATCGTAGTTGCCATTTTTATCAAGAATTTTTGCCTTAACCAAAAGAGCGGCGCGTTGTTGTGGCGTTCTCGTTTTCATATTTTCACCTCAATAAACTATTTATTTTCATCTGATGAAATGGCTTTTACTGATGTTGTACTACATTCTGTATTCCAAAAGAACATATCCCATTTTTTAGTTGTGCATTTTTCTATTGCTAATGAATCTTTATCATTTAGTGAAACATTGGTGACAAATCTACCAACTGTACAAGCGGTTAGTATGGTTAAACCTAAAGATAAGAAAGTTAGCTTAAAAAATAGCCGCATAACCACTACTCCAAAATTAGTGTATTGATAAGGTAGAAAAAATCATCTTGTTGTAGATGGCTGTAAGTTTAATGTTGTTTCACTACATTCCTCATTCCAATAAAAATTACCCCACGCTTTAGTTGTGCATTTTTCTACTGCAACTTTGTTTGGACCAGAGGAAGTAACATTTGTGACATAGCGACCAACTGTACATCCAGTAGATACAGTGACCACAGCCAGTGCGGCAATTAGTGAGTATTTTATTTTCATTATATTTACCCTTTGGTTTTTTAGATAAGATTGTTGCCCATTCTTACACACATAATAAATATGTCTAGGGGAAGTTTTAACGTAAAAACAGTTATTGCGCGTATTGCGTATAAACTTTAAACGGGCATATAATGATTACACGTTTAACATTTACACAAAGTTTATACACCATGAAAGCAATCGCATATTTAAGAGTTTCCACAAGTGAACAAGGTAAAAGTGGCTTAGGCATTGAAGCGCAACACGCCGATATTGTGGCGTTCTGTGAATCAAACGGCATTGAATTGATTGATACGGTTAGTGAAGTGGCAAGCGCGAAAGGCGATTATAAAAACCGTGTTGCGTTAAATGCGTTGCTGGTACGTTGCAAAAAAGAAAAATGCGCCTTGATTGTTAGCAAACTCGACAGATTAAGCCGTGACGTTGAATCAATCGCCAATTTAGTTAATGACAAATCAATCCGTTTTATCGTGGCGCAATTAGGTTTAGACGCGGATAACTTTCAGATTCATTTGTTTGCATCATTGGCACAAAAGGAACGCGACTGGATAAGCCAACGCACTAAATCAGCATTGAAAGCCAAAAAGGAACGGGCGCAACGTGACGGCGTGGAATTAAAACTAGGCAATCGCACGAATTTAGACGTTGCACAATCAAAAGGGCGTAACGTTCAAGTTGATAATGCCAACGCTTACGCGGCAAATTTAAAGGATTTATTAACAGGCTATCAATCGCAAGGCAAATCACTGCATGAAATGGCGCGGCAATTAAATCAAATTGGCGTTAAAACAGCGCGTGGTGGCGAATGGTACGCAAAAAGCGTTAGCAATGTGATTAGCAGATTGAAATAAACGTAACCGTCGAAAGGCGGTTTTTTATGCGCTTAATATGACACGGGCGCAACGATTGCGCCTATATTAACCATTAAAGAGATAAAATCTCGCTATCCCCGCCCTTTTTTAATTTTATCACAACTTATTGATTTTAGCGAATATTACGCGCATTAAATGTGATAACTTTGGTTATAAATCAATTGTTTAATACAACTAAAGGCTGTAAAAATAACCGCATTGTTTGCGTTAATTTTTAATGTGCTTTATAGTGCTTTCGAAGTTGATTCAAAATCAACAGGCAATAAAAAACCGCGTTGTCAGTTTCTCAGGCGAACAACACGGCTTAGTGAATTAAATTTTTCATAACGCATTTGATTTGGTTAATGAAAACGCAACAAGGCGTACCACCGCCCGTGCTTTTTGATAATACCACTAGAAAATGCCGCTTGAAAACCCCTTAATTTTTAGGAGTTTAAAAAATGGCAGTCCAAAATAACACCATAACGCCCGCAATCATGCGTCCTAAACAAGTGGCGCAATATCTATCAATTTCAGTTTCTCAAGTTCGCAATATGCTAAAAGATGGCACTTTGCGCGAAATAAGAATAAGTCCCCGTTCTGTTGGTGTTCTTAGAGCTGATATTGATAAATTTATTGATGGATTAGCCAACTAAATAACGTCGTGATGACGTAAGGAATACAAAAAATGGAAACTATAAACACACAAAAGCCGCAACAGACAATTAAATCTGTTACGGCTCGATGTTTGGTAGAATCACTCAATGTTATCGGCTTGCAGGCTGATAACTCACAATTTTAACCGCAGCAACGGTGTAAAAAGGGTAGTAATCCTGTGTTTTAAGTATCGCATGGATTGCGCCCTAAATTCAATGTGGCAACGCGCCACAAATCCGCCCTGTGGTTACTCAATTCAAATTTAACGAGTAACTAATCACATGAAAAATACAAATCTATGCAGTGGTTTCGGTCAATTTCACACCGATAAACACGGCAAACCTTATGAATCAATCACGCTTGAACAAATCGTTACAGTAATTAAAACCCCTAACAGTGTGGCTAAAGAATCGGCGCAATGGTTTATTCCTTCAAACCTTCTAACCCGTGAAGCATCAAAACAACGCGAAAATGGCACTTATTACGCCGTTTGGTGTGACATTGATAAACATACCGAACTCGATGCAATCAAAGCTGTTTTAGCCAACCTGTTGTGTGATTACGCGATTTATTCCAGTCGTAGTGCAACCGTTGAGCATCAAAAGTGGCGCGTCATTATTCCATTCAATGAACCTGCAAACGCTACGCAATGGCAACAAGTTTCTGCAATTCTCAACGACAAATTAGAAGCCGCTGGCATTGAACCTGACCGCGCAAGTGAAAGGGTTAATCAACTTTGTTATTTGCCTAATCGTGGCGATTTTTACGAATTTCATATTGAGCAAAGCCACGCGCCATTTAATTGGCTTGAATCATTCAAAACTGAATTACTCGAAAAAGAAAATCAAGCGATTGCAGAACAACAGCGACTTGAACACGACCGCGAACAATCACGATTAAAAGCAGTGGCGCGAATGGCAAGCGGTGGCAAAAGTCCAATTACAGCATTTAACGCGGCTTATCCAGTCGAACAAAGTTTAGAGTTTTACGGCTATAAGCGTGTTGGCAATAAATGGATTTCGCCTAATTCTGAAAGTGGCAATGCTGGTGTAACTGTAAAAAACGGGCGTTGGATAAGTTCACACACTAGCGATGCTGGTATCGGTAAAGAAACTAAAAGCGGCGGTACAAGTGGCGATGCGTTCGACCTGTTTTGTTATTACGAATATGGCAACAACCGCAACAGGGCATTAAAAGCCGCTGGTGATATGTTCACAACCAACGACGGCGTAACACTTACTAAATCAAACCAACGCGCCTACATGGAACAAAACGCGCCCGTGAGTGATAACGCGCCAACGACAAATGATTTTAGCCAACCTGTTGATGATGCTACAGACTGGGAAACTGAATTGTTAGAAGTTGTTGAAAAATTCAATGAACGCCACGCGGTTGTTTTACTTGAAACAAAAACAATGGTTATGACAACCACGAAAAACAAAGAAGGGCGCGACGAATTCAAATACATAACAACAGAAAATTTCACTAAGTTACACATGAATCATTTTATAAAAACGGGTGTGACTGAAAAAGGAAAAGACATTGTTAAAAACCACCCAACAGCATGGCTAGAACATTGGAATCGGCGCGAGTTTAAAGACGGCGTTGTGTTTGAACCGTCACGTTACGCAAACGGCATTGAAACACCCGCGACTATTTACGGCAATAAATTGAATTTGTGGCGCGGTTACAGTGTCGAACCAAAACAAGGCGATTGGCAACGTATCGACACACACATTAAAGACGTGATTTGTAATTGTGACGTTGAATGTGTCGAATACTTCTACAACTGGATTGCCCGTTGTTTGCAATATCCTGAAAAAACGGGGCAGGTAGCCGTTGCATTGAAAGGCGAAAAAGGTACGGGCAAAGGTACGGTATGTAATTTTATCAATTCGATATTTGGTCAACATGGTTTGCAAATAACCAACGCAAAACACCTTGTCGGACATTTCAACGCACATTTAGCGGATTGCTGTTTTTTATTCGCAGACGAGGCTTTTTTTGCTGGTGACAGACAACACGAAAACATCTTAAAAACGCTAATCACAGAACCCACCGTAATGATTGAACGCAAAGGTATTGATGCAACGTCACAACCTAACCGCTTAAAAATTATGATGGCATCAAATAATGATTGGATTGCCCCCGCTTCAAAAGACGAACGCCGTTATTTTGTACTCGATGTTTCAAGCGAAAAAATAGGCAATACGGATTACTTCAACGCATTGCACCGCGACATTAACAACCCCGACATTCAAGCTGCGTTTTTATTCGATATGTTGCGCCGTGACATTTCAAAATTCAACGTTTCAAAAGTACCAGATACAACGGCATTAAAACACCAGCGCGAACAATCGCTAGATTCATTTGGTAAGTATTGGTTAGACGTTTTGCAACGTGGCTACATTTATCAATCGCAACACGGCAATGATGATTTTTACAACTGGTTAGCCGAACCGTCTGTAGAACTAATCAAACGCGGTTATTCACAATGGTGCAATGCAAACAAAATTGACCAACACCGAATTATTAGCCCCAACAAAATGGGTAGTCATCTAACGTCATGGTATGGCGAAAAGAAACGAAAACTTAACGTTAATGGTTTTCTGCGTGGTGAAACGGTCAAAGGTGAATTGGATATGTCAAAAGGTCAAACCTACCTTTATGCCGTTGGTTCACAACACGAAGCAATCGAATTGTTTTGTGGATTTGAAAAATTAGATGCTGAAAAACTGATTAAGTAGGCAACAAGTAGGCAAGTAGGCAACAAGTAGGCAAGTAGGCAACAAGTAGGCAACCTTGAAAGCCGCGAATATCAAGGGCGTTGCTTAGTTTGCCTAGTTTGCCTACTTACTTTTCATTTTTTGGCAGTAAATTTTTTTTTTTTTTTTTTTTTGAATCCGAAAAATCCGCATGGGATTTTTTTTTTTTTTTTTTTTGCGCTAAAAATAATTTTTGAACTAGGCAAAGTAGGCAAAGTAGGCAACGACCGCGCCATTACTAGGTTTCGTAAAATTTCAAAGTAGGCAACAAGTAGGCAA
>DALYHZ010000134.1:0-2960 GCA_031970635.1 Methylococcaceae bacterium
GTTGGTCTGCATAAAACATCAAAACGTTCACTATCTGGTTGGCTGAAATTGATTGCCTCTATTGCTAGATGTGTCCTATTTTCAATTAACGAAACAGGACTATTGAACGTTTTTAGTTTTAATAAAAATGGATTAACTCTTGACGCATCAATTTGAATGTAATCTGCAATTCGTAATACGACCATGAGAAAAATAACATTAACTCCATTTGGATTACGCCAACTGTCATAACCGATAGATTCAAGATAAGGAAAAGTATCACGAAGATTCATACCGTGACTTCTTGCCACGATTCCAGCTATTCCACGATAGAGCGGTGGTAATTTTTCATTACCGAAATTTATTTTTTGCCCATTTCGACCAATCAAACCATTCAATGCTATTTCATGTGCAAGTCTTGCATGATGTCGTCGAATAAATTCACCAATTAACTTTTTATCAGAACCAGTAAGATTATCTTTGTTAGTTAAATCAGGTTCTTTGAAAGGTTGCTGTTCGTCACCGAAAATGTTTCTTTTTTGCTGTGAACTGAAACGTTTTGCTTCGGCTAAATAATCATTCCACAATTCACGCCATGTTTTACTATCGAGACACGTTTTAAGTGTGTCATATTCTCCATTAAGCAAAGCAACAAACGTTGCAAACTCGGTGTGCATACCAATGTCATGCAAAATAATTGCTAGAATCAAAACAGCAACATCTTTTTCGGTTAAATGTTCAACGTAATCATCAGCAATAATAAATTCTGCAGCGGCTAAAACACTTTCAATGTGTTTAATTCCGTGGTCGGTATATTCCTCAAAAAAGAATAATTTATTATCGTCAAAGATAGGTTGAAAAGAGGTAACAACGTCTAAGATAACAGTGTGCAGTGCTTGATTACTTTCTAAAATATCTTTAAATTTTTTGGGAATAATCATTAGTAACGGGAAATGAAATTTATATTACTGAATTGAAATCTGCGAGCATATTAAACAAACGCGTCAAGCAGAACAAGGCAGGCCATGAATTGTTTTGTTTAAGTTTCTAATAGCATTCTTCCCTTTTAAGCTAAAATACCCGCCAACAGCTACAACACAAGCACATCCTCATTTTTAGGTAAATCAAAAACGTGAATTTAAAATTAACAACCACTTTGCAAACGCGATTGCCAACACAAAACGGCGATTTCATGTTGCATTATTATCGAACAAATCAAGATGACAAAGAGCATCTAGCCTTAGTAAAAGGTGATGTTTCAGGACAAGAAAATGTTCCCGTGCGGGTACATTCTGAATGTTTAACTGGCGATGTGTTTGGTTCACGTCGTTGTGATTGCGGTGAACAATTAAATCGCGCGATGCAATTTATTGAACATTCGGGTTGCGGCGTGGTGTTGTATTTGCGTCAAGAAGGTCGCGGCATTGGGTTATTTCATAAATTACAAGCCTATAATTTACAAGACAGCGGTCTTGATACCGTCGATGCAAATTTAGCTTTAGGACATTTAGCCGATGAGCGAGTGTACGATGTTGCCGCAGTCATTCTTAATGCTTTAAATGTTCGTTCAGTTGCGTTATTAACTAATAATCCTGCAAAAATTGAAGCATTAAATGATTTAGGCATTAAAGTGGTGGCGCGTTTACCATTAGAAATCGAGGCAAATCAGGATAATATTGATTATCTAAAAACTAAAGCCGTGAAAATGGCGCATTTGCTCAGTGAACATTACTGTGAATCTTAAAACACTTCTTTTCCCCTTTTTATCGTAGAGAATACATTATGCGTCGTTTACTATTAGTGAGTTTACTTGTTTTACCTTTTTTTGCGTATGCCGCCGAAGATGAAGCACCGCCACGTTTAGAACAAGTGCCAGATGTTCCTGAACCGCCTATGCCTGTAAAAAGTGGGGAAACCTTAGAACCCGACATTACGATTGTTCGCAAAGGCAAAAAAACGATTCAAGAATATCGTCGTAATGGACGTTTGTATATGATAAAAGTCGTACCAGATGTAGGACCTGCGTATTATCTTCATGATACCGATGGCGATGGCAAAATGGATGTACGCAGTAGTGATGCTGACCGTGGCGCAAACGTGAATATGTGGAATATTCTTGAATGGTAAAAATCTAAGTGTAGTCATAAACGAAAACGCGAGAGGCGAAAATGATTAAAAAAGCGTTACTTTCTATTTTTGCCGTTCTTGTCATTTTTGAAGAATGGCTGTGGGATGCGCTGGCATTTGCAGGGCAATTACTTTCTCGACTTCTTCATTTAGAAAAATTTGATGCGTGGTTATTAAACGCCTCGCCAAAACAAGCCTTACTCGCTTTTTTAATTCCGCTAATTATTGTTACGCCGTTCAATATCCTCGCCATTTTTCTGTTTGCACATGGTGCGATTATTCAGGGGATTATGCTTGAAGTTGGCGTTAAATTATTCGGCACGTTGTTGATTGCGCGGATTTTTCGTTTAGTAAAAACGGCGTTATTAACATTTAATTGGTTTGCGAGAATTTATGAAACGATTACGGGGTTATTGCGTTGGGCGCATGACATTATTCATAACACCGCAATTTATCAGCTCAGTTTGAAAATTAAAGCTGAAATTAAAATCCAAATCGCGGCTATTTTAAAAGCCTTTACTTAACTAGGACTTTTCTTTTATGAAAACAAAACTTTTTCTTTTCACATTACTTTCATTGAGTTGCAATTTTGTATTCGCAAACGACGCGCTTATTTCACCGAATGGCATTAAATTACCGGCAGATTATAAAAACTGGAAACTAATTAGTTCTTCACACCGCGAAGACAGTAAAACCTTGCGCGTGATTTTAGGAAATGACACGGCAATGGAATCGATAAAACAAGGCAAAACCAATCCGTGGCAAGACGGCAGCATGTTAGTTAAATTGGTTTGGAAAGATTCTGTGCATCCGAATTTTGAAAAAGCGACTGTACCTAATGAATTTGTGCATTC
>DALYHZ010000134.1:2979-5284 GCA_031970635.1 Methylococcaceae bacterium
ACGCAACAAAATATGCAGAAACTGGCGGTTGGGGTTATGCGCGATGGTTGGGTATGGAACAAAAAACGTATGGTCATGACGCGTCGTTTGTGCAAGAGTGCGCGGGATGTCACGCGGCTGTGAAAGAAAACGATTTCGTCTTTACTCGTCCATCAAAATTACCGTAAACAGCGAAATCATGAAATTTCCCTCGTTAAACACGCAAATTTTGCTCGGCGCATTTTTGGGAATAGCACTGGGTTTTGGATTACTTTCAATCGGTAAAGACTCTGCGACCACCGAAGTCAGTCTTTATATTTCCAATTTAGTCGGCACCTTATTTATCGATTTGTTGAAAATGGTGCTGATTCCATTGGTTTTTACGTCGATTGCGGTTGGGGTTGCTAATTTACAAGCGCATAAACAAATTCACCGTGTTTGGATTAGCACGCTTGGTTTTTTCGTGTTTTCGATGTCTGTTGCCATTGTGGTGGGATTAAGTGCAAATCAACTTTTTCAGCCAGGAAAAGGTTTGCATTTGGATATGTTCCAGAATGCCATGAGCCAGTTTTCAGCAAAACAGCAAACTCCTGCCGATTTTTTCACCAGCTTTTTGCACAGTTTATTTATGAATCCGTTTGCGGCATTAGCGCAAGGTGACGTATTAGCGGTGTTAATTTTCGCGTTATTTTTAGGCGTGGCTTTGGTAATTGGTGGCGAACGCTATAAAAATATTTTGATTTTGTTACAAGAATTGCTCGAAATCGTCATGCAAATGGTGCGCTGGATTATGCGGCTTGCGCCATTTGGTATTATGGCGTTGCTGGTTAAATTGGTGGTGACACAAGATTTAGCGTTGCTCAGCACTTTGGGAAAATTTGCCGCTGTTATCGTCGGCAGTTTGTTATTGTATGGCGTGGTGTTATTGCCGTTGATTTTGTATTTAGTGACGAGAATGACACCGTGGCGTTTTTGGCGGGGCGCACGCGAAGCCTTAGTGACAGCATTTGCTACCAGTTCGAGTTCGGCGACATTACCGATTACATTGCGTTGCATGGAACACAATCTGCACGTTCGAAAAGAAATCGCGCAATTTGTTATTCCACTAGGGGCGACGGTAAATATGGATGGCACAGCACTTTATGAAGCCTCTGCCGCGTTGTTTGTCGCAAATTTAGTTGGTATTGATTTAAATTTAATGCAGCAATTGATTGTATTTTTCACCGCGATGTTCGCCGCGATTGGCGCACCCGGAATTCCTAGCGCAGGCATGGTGACAATGGTAATGGTATTGCAATCTGTTGGTTTGCCTGCTGAAGCGATTGCGATTTTATTGCCGATTGACCGATTGCTCGACACACTACGCACGGCGGCAAATGTCGAAGGCGATATGATTGGCAGTTTAGTTGTACAAAAACTAGTGAGAAGTGAGGTAAAACATGGTTGAATTCAGTGATTACGATTTTGAAACTATCCGAATTATTGTCATGATTTTGGTGATATTTGGTGTTTTAGGCTTGGCGAGAATGCGTTGAATTTTTACTCCAAATTTTCTTTTAATACAGTTTCAAATATTTCTAAAGGTACGGGTTTTCCAAATAAATACCCTTGTGATAACAAGCAACCGTGTTGTTTCAAAAAGGCGTGCTGGTCTTGGGTTTCCACGCCTTCTGCAATAACTTCAATGCCCAAGTTTTTGGTCATGCCAATAATGGTTTGCACCATCACGGCATCTGAGGTTTTCACATCAATGTTTCGGACAAACGATTGGTCGATTTTGATTTGGTCAAACGGCAATTGCGTTAAATAAGACAGCGACGAATATCCCGTACCAAAGTCATCCATAGAAAAACGTACGCCAATATTTCTCAGCAAGTTCATTTTTGCAATACTGTCATCAATATCGTCAAGAATTAGCGTTTCAGTTAATTCAAGTTTGAGTCTGTTTGGATTGATAGCAATCTTTTTCAGCGTCGTGACCACTTGTTCAACAAAATCGGCTTGATGAAACTGACGCACACTCACATTGATTGCAAGTTGCAGATGGCGCGTTGAGGGATGTTTTTCCCATTTTTTTAATTGATTGCAAGCGGTTTCTAACATCCACTGCCCAATTGGCACAATTAAGCCGACTTCTTCTGCCAAAGGAATAAATTCTAACGGCGTAACCAATCCGCGCGTAGGGTGTTGCCAACGGATTAACGCTTCTGCACCGATAATATTTCCATCGTGATTTACCTGCATCTGAAAATAGGCTTTAAATTGTTTTTCCAATAACGCTTGATGTAACTCCGTTTCTAGTGTCGCGCGGCTAGTAATCACTTCT
>DALYHZ010000134.1:5294-6600 GCA_031970635.1 Methylococcaceae bacterium
GCAAGGTATTTCGACCACTTGCTTTCGCTTGGTACATGGCAATATCTGCCCATTTTAAGAGGGTTTCGATAGATTCATGGTGATCATTAAAAAGTGCGATACCAATGCTTAATGTGCTGTAGTATTCAAAATCGCCGAGTTTATAGACTTTACTTAAATCTGCCAGAATCTTCATGCCTACGGCGCGAGCATGCGAACCAGCTTCTTCGAGGTTGTCACTTAAATTTTCTAGCATTACCACAAACTCATCGCCTCCCAAACGTGCGACGGTATCATTTTCACGAACGCTGGCAATAAGACGCAATGCCACTTTTTTTAACAACAAATCGCCTTTGTTATGACCAAGTGTGTCGTTTAATGTTTTAAAATTATCCAAATCGATAAATAGTAATGCTCCCCCTCTATCATGACGTGCGCTATAAGCCAGTGCTTGACGAAGACGATTCATTAAATGGCGACGATTGGGTAAATCGGTCAGTGGGTCATAAAAAGACAGACGTTCAATTTCGACGGTGGCGGCTTTTCGCGCCGAAATATCAGTATGAATGCTGACGTAATGACTAATGATGCCGTTGTCATCTTTCACAGCGGTAATCGTCATCCAATTTGGATAAATCTCGCCACCTTTACGCCGATTCCAAATTTCACCTTGCCATGTTCCTGTTTCCTTGATGCTATCCCATAAAACGGTATAAAAATCTGCATCGTGTTTGCCTGAACTAAGCAATTTAGGCTTTTGTCCAATTACCTCGTCAGAAAAATAGCCGGTCATGTCAGTAAAAGCGCGATTCACTTTTAAGATGGTATTGTTTGCATCGGTAATCATAATGGCTTCTTGTGATTCAAATGCCGTTGCGGCGACGCGAAGCTGGGCATCTATTTTTCGACGTTCTGTAATATCCGTAAGCATGACTCGCACCACAGGCAATGACGCACTTTCTATAAGCAAAGAATCTAAATGAGCGTAAAAAGTCGTATTGTCTGTGCGACATAATCGAAGTTCACAATTGTGTTTTCCCCCCTGTTGCTTGACATGCAAAAGATGAGAATGCCAAAAATCCCGATCTTTTGGCACAACAAAGCTCTCAAAACGACAATTGATGAGATTTTTGCGTTCTGTACCAAGTAATGTCGCACCTGTTAGATTGATTTCGCTTACAACGCCATCAAGTGTGACGCTAAGGTAACCAATGGGTGCAAATTCGTATAAATCCACATAACGGTCACGCGATTGTTCTAATGCCGTATAAACGCGCCGCAATTCATCATTTTGCATTTCCAACTCAACTTGATACACGCGCAACTC
>DALYHZ010000134.1:6653-7159 GCA_031970635.1 Methylococcaceae bacterium
CAACAATCGCTAATTTCGTTCTTGTAGAAAGGGAAGAGGTTTGCGATGGCGTATTGGTGGTTTTTTTCATTTAGTTTGCGTTAAGTGATAATTTTGAAAAATAGCGTTCTCTACAATAATTTTAATTGTCTAATTTAAGCATTCTCTAATCTTGCAAATACGGATTGTACTGCATTATATCGACAGTAAAAGGAGAGTCTTTGCCAATATTTTCGATATGCCCGGCATTGCCACTTATAATACACAGCTCAATTTCAATAATCCAAGGTCAAAAATCTATGAAATTAGGTACTGCATTAACGCCCAACGCAACGAAAGCACTTTTACTCGGTAGTGGCGAATTGGGTAAAGAACTCGTTATTTCACTGCAACGTTTGGGCGTAGAGGTCATCGCGGTTGATCGCTATCCAAATGCGCCGGCTCATGCTGTCGCGCATCGTTCGTATGTGATTGATATGACAGATGGCGAGGCAGTGAAGACGTTAATTGCCCAAGAAAAACCACAT
>DALYHZ010000135.1:0-7133 GCA_031970635.1 Methylococcaceae bacterium
GGATTATCACACGGGTAAAGTATTGGCGGAAAACAACGCCGATATAAAACTTGCGCCAGCAAGTTTGACAAAAATCATGACGGTATATGTTGCTTTTCGTGAAATTGCCAGTGGTCATTTAAAACTCTCAGATTTGGCAACAGTTAGCCAAAATGCGTGGCAAACTGGTGGTTCACGCATGTTTTTGGAAGTGAATGATAAAGTCAGTATCGAAGATTTAATTAAAGGGATTGTCATTCAATCGGGTAATGATGCCGCCGTTGCACTTGCTGAACATATTGCAGGCAGTGAATCGACATTTGCTGAAATGATGAATCAACAAGCCGCGCGTTTAGGCATGCTGAATAGCCATTTTGAAGACAGTAACGGTTTGCCTGCTGAAAATCATTACACCAGCGCACGCGATTTAGCGATTGTAACGAAAGCCATTATTGACGAATTTCCTGATTATTACCGTTGGTTTTCACAAAAAGAATTCACTTACAATAAAATTACGCAACATAATCGCAATCAACTTTTATCACGCGATGAATCCGTTGATGGTGTTAAAACGGGATTTACTGACGATGCGGGATATTGTTTAGTTGCTTCCGCAGTGCGCGAGAACATGCGTTTAATTTCGGTGGTAATGGGAACAAGTAGTGCGAATGCACGCGCTAACGAAAACCAAAATTTGTTAAATTACGGTTTCCGTTTTTTTGAAGGACATAAACTTTATGAAGCTAAAAAAACGTTGACTGAAGTGCGTGTTTGGAAAGGCAACATACAAAATGTTCCACTCGGTTTAGCGCATGATTTAAATGTCACAATTCCACGTCGCCATTATTCGGATTTGAAAGCAGAATTGACGGTAGATAAAAAAATTACTGCGCCAATTGCAGAAGGTGCAAAACTTGGTACGGTCAAAGTCACTTTGAAAAGCGACATCGTTGCAACAGCAGATTTAGTCGCGTTAAAACCAGTCGAACTTGGCAACATTTTCCAACGACTCTACGACAGCATTATGATGATGCGGGAAAAATCCAATGACAAAAAGTAAAAAAGTATTTTTAAACGGCGAATATTTAGCCGCCGACAAAGCACACGTTTCGGTAATGGACAGAGGTTTTTTGTTTGGCGATGGGGTTTATGAAGTTATTCCGGTTTATCAAGGCTGTTTATTTCGTTTTGAAGAACATCTCGAACGTTTAGAAAACAGTTTAAATTTGACGCGGATTGAAAATCCGTATTCACGCAAAGAATGGCGCAAAATTATGTTGCCGTTAATTGATGAGAAAAAAGACCAATATATTTATTTTCAAGTCACACGCGGTGCGGCAGAAAAACGCGATCATGCGTTTCCAACTGGTGTTAAACCGACAGTGTTTATGATGTGCAACGACATTGCCCCTTTTCACGATAAAGAAAAAGGGGTTAAAGCCATTAGCGTGGAAGATAATCGTTGGAGTGCATGTAATATTAAAGCCATCGCGTTACTCGGTAATATTTTATTACGCCAGCAAGCCGTTGATAAAAACTGTGCCGAAGCGATTTTAGTGCGCGAAGGGTATGTGACAGAAGGTTCGGCAAGTAATGTCTTCGCAGTGATTGACGGCATTTTAATTACACCGCCTAAGAATAATTACATTCTTGCTGGCATCACTCGCGATGTCATTTTAGAACTCGCTGAAGCAAATCGAATCCCTTATACAGAAGATGTTATCTCATTGGATGCTTTAAAAACAGCAAGTGAAATTTGGTTTGCGAGTTCAACACGCGAAATTTTGCCGGTAATTGAATTAGACGGACAACGCATTGCTGGAGGAAAAGTTGGGCGACTTTGGCACACGATGAACAACTTATTGCAATCTTATAAAACAACTTACGCTGAAACACATAAATGAGTGAAATTGTAGAAGAAACGTTATTGGAATTCCCCTGTGAATTTCCGATTAAAGCAATGGGCAAACACAGCGGCGAATTGGAAATTACGGTGCTTGAGATTGTAAGCCGACACGCGCCGGACACGCATAATCACAAAGTGAAATCTAAATCCAGTAAAGATGGTAATTATTTATCAATTACAGTCACGATTGTCGCAACCAGTAAGCAACAACTGGATGCAATTTATCAAGATTTAGTTGACCATCCGCATGTTTTATATGCGATTTAAAATAACAATATGTCTTTTGTTGTTCGTCAATTAGGTATTCAACCGTATGCAAAAGTGTGGCGCGATATGCAACAATTTACGCAAACGCGCACACTTGAAACGCAAAATGAAATTTGGTTAGTTGAGCATTCACCGGTTTATACGTTAGGTCTGAATGGCAAACGCGAACATCTGCTAAACACTGGCGATATTCCGGTTATTCAAACCGATAGAGGCGGGCAGGTAACATATCATGGCATTGGACAAGCGATTGTTTATATTTTGTTTGATTTGAAACGTTTGAAATTAAATAGCCAACAAATTGTTACAGTGCTTGAAAATGCGATGATTCAAACGCTTGCCGATTTTCACATTCACGCCGATGCACGAGCCGATGCACGAGGTGTTTATGTTGAAAATAAAAAAATCGGCTCTATCGGTTTACGCATTAAACAAAACGGTTGTTATCATGGTTTGAGTTTAAATAATGACATGGATTTAACGCCGTTTAATTTTATCAATCCGTGCGGTTACGCTGATTTAAAAATGACACAACTCGCCGATTTTGACGTTAACGTTGACACGCTCTCACTCGCACAACACATCGCCTCTAAGATTACTCAAAAACTCGCATGACGAATTATCAAGCTCCATCTCGCGCCACACCTGAAACACATCAACGTAACAGTGAAAAATTAGCGCGAATTCCCATCAAAGTTGAATCGACTCAAACACCGTTACGCAAACCAGAATGGATACGCATTAAATTATCAGCGGGGCAAGAAATTACGCGCATCAAACAACTTTTGCGAGAAAGTAAACTGCACACGGTGTGTGAAGAAGCCGCTTGCCCCAATTTAGCCGAATGTTTCAAACATGGCACAGCGACGTTTATGATTATGGGCGATTTATGTACGCGCCGTTGTCCATTTTGTGATGTCGCGCACGGTAAACCGTTACCACTTGATGCAAATGAACCGCATCAACTCGCCGAAGCTGTGCAAGTGATGGCGTTAAAATATGTGGTGATTACCTCAGTGAATCGAGATGATTTGCGTGATGGTGGCGCGAAGCATTTTGCTGATTGCATCAACGCAATTCGTAAGCAAACGCCTCAAACAAAAATTGAAATTCTCGTCCCTGATTTTCGTGGACGACTTGAAAAAGCGGTCGAAATTTTAGCGGCGCAACCTTGCGATGTGTTTAATCACAATTTGGAAACCGTCCCACGTTTATATGAAAAAGCCAGACCGGGAGCAGATTATCAAGCGTCATTGGAATTATTCCGGCAATTTCACGCGCGGCAACCAGAAGTTCCAACAAAATCAGGTTTGATGCTCGGCATTGGCGAAACGGAGGCAGAAGTTGAAGCGGTAATGCAAGATTTGTTAAATGTGGGATGTTCGATGTTAACGTTAGGACAGTATTTGCAACCAAGCAAATCCCATTTAGCCGTTGAAGAATATATCACGCCTGAACAATTTGAACGGTATGCACAAATCGCAAAGGTGTTAGGTTTTAAACAAGTGGCAAGTGCGCCACTTGTTCGTTCGTCTTATCACGCGGATTTACAAGCGCAAGCTCTCATTTAATTTTTTTCAGCTTCAGCAAAAAACCACATTTGATAAATACTTAACAAAATTTGCAATCCCATGGATAAACCCATCAATGCGCCACTAAAAATCACAACATAAGCAAATTCAGGAATTGTTTTTGTGATAAACCACGAAACAACATCAAGTAACATCGCCGCGAATGGCACGACCATCGCCACGCGTTTCACATAAACGTTAATTTCACAAAGTAAAAAGATTTTACCGATAAAAAATAAAATGAACGCGATGCCAAATAAATGAATATGCGACACGCGAATTAAAGTTGGAATGGTTGCGCCACCGGCATGTGAAACTTCAGAAACGCCCGCATAATTTGTCAAATCAGGTAAAGATGGATTGATGCTTGGCGTGTGACAAAGTACACAATCTCTATTTAGAATTGGGGCAATTTTTTCGTTATAGGTGGTCTCATCTGCACCGGAATGAATCCAATTTAAAATCACGTCTTGGTCGCTTTTGATTTTTAAATTGGGTTTCATAATGCCTGTAACGGCTGTTCCCAAGCGAGTTTGCGTCGTTGAACCGTAATAACTAATTACCACGTCATCAACCGAAAGTCCTGCTTTTCCATCCAAACCTTGATGCGTGTAGTACATATTGGCTAACGCCGCTAAATACCCTAATCCAATAGTCAACAAAAAAACGGTATTTAAAATACGTTCACTAATCGAAATATCTTTGAAACGAATAAAACTTTTATCAGCCATAATTTGTACTCCTCTAAAAAATAAAGGCGTTCAAAACATGTTTGAACGCCTCATTAAACATAACTTACATGTTAATTAGAAAGCCAACATTCCGTTTAACATAAATGTGTTGTTATCTGAACTTTGATGTGACACACCGTTTGTTTTCGCATAACCAATATATTGTAAACTGGTACGCAAATTTAACCATGGAGCCATATAAGAGCCACCTTTTCCAAACGGAACATAAACCAATTCGGCGGTGTAATAATCGCTATTTGGTCTGCTAAAACTATAACTGCCGTCATCGGGATTTAGCGTTGCAACGTTTGAACCTTGAACATTGTTGTAGGCAAATGTTACACCGTAAGTTTGGTCGAATGTGTAAGACGTATTGAATTTAAAGGTATTCAAAGACGATTTTGCATTAGGATTTAAACCGTTATTAACATTCCATGCCGACAATTTTTGATCTTCATAAATGTAAGTCGTTTTGACTTCAAAAATATGTTTTGGATTTGCCATGTATTGATACGTTGCATCAAAGGCAATATCAGTATAACGATCTGTTGTACCGGTGCTGTGATCACGATTAGGGAATAAATTTGCACTCATGCCGTAATGACCTACAGCGAAAAAGTGACCTTTCCAATCTTTTTGCAATGCCACACGCCAGTAAGGTGCTGCGCCATCAATTTCTTGACGACCGTCAACTGGAATGCCTATGCCACGTTGTACATTGTTGGCTAAAGTGGTGTAACCGCCCGCTTCCAAATACAGAAGATTGTCAATCATGGTGTAAGCCGTTGCACCGCCAACCGTTGCAGCGAGGCCACCATCAATCAATGCTGTTGAACCAACTGCTGGTTGCATTGCACTGCCGTTATACGGGAAACCCCATGCGGTGGTATTCCATAAATCTTGCACAGTTGGTGTATTGTTTGCCGAAATACCATAAGTAATTGGCGTATTTAACAATTCGGCATTATCTGCAAAACGAATATCAGTATTATCCATTTGAACCGTATCCGCTACACCGTCGTATGCCAATTCAGCAAATGCACCAACTTTGCCATAAATTTTTCCCGCATAAAACGCATTGACGCTGTCAAAAGTAAAATTATTATTTTTGTTATAGCCAGGTGTGATGTCACCTTCAGCTTTATCTTTGTTGGTATTGGTAAATGAACCAGAAATCATGCCGCTTACAGCTGGAATGTTAGATTCTTTACCCCCTCCCATTGTGTAACCGCCCAATTTAAAATCACGACCAAACGGCGTTAAATTGGGACCAAACGATTGCGTGTGACATTGGCTACACGCTGCGCCAGTTTGTCGAGAAAAACTCGGCAAGGCATTTGCCTCAAAACTGGTAAATAACGTTGCCGAAGTTGTCGTCAATAACGAAATTGTTAATATTAAATTTGATTTTTTATTTGACAATAGATGATTACTCATAAGATTCTCCTGAATTATGAGAAGGGGTAGGAAAGGATAAGTTAGAGAACGCGCCACGGAATCGTTGTGGCGCGTATGACACATTATCGACCAAATTAGCCGTTAATTAAATAATGAACAAAAATACTGCCTGCATAACCTGCTGCAATCGCAGGTGTCCATTTCAAATGGCTAAAGAATGTATATTTGTGATTTGATGCGCCCATCAATGCAACACCAGCTGCTGAACCCACAGATAATAACGAACCACCAACACCTGCTGTTAAAGTCACAAGCAACCATTGATATAAGTCCATATCAACGCCCATATTCAACACCGCAAACATTACAGGAATGTTATCAACGATAGCTGAAATTAAACCGACTAAAATGTTTGATGTTGTCGCGCCTAAACCTTCATACATCGCGCCAGATAACAATTCCAAATAACCGATATAACCCAAACCACCTACCGCGAAAACCACACCGAAGAAGAATAACAACGTATCCCATTCTGCGTGCATCACTTTTTTGAAAATATCAAAACCATGTTCGCCTTTTTTGTGTGCTTCCACTTTCAAGTAGTAACCAAATAACATCAATGCAGATAAACCTGTCATCATGCCCATGAAAGGAGGAAGGTGTAAAACTTGTTTAAAGCTAACGGCTGATGCAATAGTCATCAAGAACATAAAGCAAATAATCAAGCCGCCTTTTTTGACTTGCACGGCTTCTTCGCTAGTCGCTTGCGGTTGTTCATTTGGAACTGCCCAATACATAACAGCGGCTGGAACAGCATAATTCACAACTGAAGGAATGAATAAGTTAAAGAAATCGAAGAATTCTGCGTATTCTGCTTGCCAAACCATCAATGTGGTAATGTCACCAAACGGACAGAATGCACCACCTGCGTTTGCCGCGATAACTAAATTCACAAAACCGATGCTGACGAATTTTTCATTGTCTGCGCCAACCGCCATAACAACTGCGCCAACTAATAAAGCCGCTGTTAAGTTATCTGCAACTGCTGATAAGAAGAACGTAATAATACCTGTGATTAAAAACAATTGACGATAACCGAATTGTTTTCTAACAAGCCATGAACGCAAGGCTTCAAACACATTACGTTCTGCCATTGAATTGATATACGTCATTGCGACTAATAAAAATAACATCAATTCTGCATATTCTTTTACGTCATGCTCAAATGCTAAGTGCATTTCGTGCATGGGGACACCTTTTTGTTGCGCTAAAATTGCCGCG
>DALYHZ010000136.1:0-7051 GCA_031970635.1 Methylococcaceae bacterium
GAAAGAGGCGTTGCAACACAGTATTTTGTATGAAGATGATGGTTTTTTGATTGTCAATAAACCCGCTGGTTTTGCGGTGCATGGCGGTAGTGGCGTGAGTTCAGGAATTATCGAAGGTTTACGTTTATTACGTCCGGAGGCGCATTTTTTAGAACTCGTACATCGTTTGGATAAAGATACATCCGGTTGTTTAATTATTGCCAAAAAACGCAGTGCCTTACGCGCATTTCATACCATTTTTCGAGATAATCACATTCATAAAACCTATGTGGCATTGCTTTCGGGACAATGGAAAAAGAAAAAATTGGTCGTCAATGCACCATTGCTTAAAAATATCGCCAAAGGTGGTGAGCGAATGGTGACGGTGAGTTCCGCAGGTAAAGAAGCCGAAACTGTTTTCACGCGTTTAACCGCGTTTCAAGATGCAACGTTAGTGGAGGCCGCGCCAAAAACAGGTCGTACTCATCAAATTCGCGTTCATGCCGCGCATTTAGGACATCCCATCATTGGCGATGAACGCTACGGACGCGATGACATCAATTTGGAATTTAAACATAAAGGTTATAAACGAATGTTTTTACACGCTAAAACGCTGACCTTTTCGCATCCAATTACAGGTGAATCGATGAAAATTACAGCACCATTGCCCGCACAACTTGAGCAACTCTTAACAATCGAAAAACACATTTGAAAAATTTACCGCAATATTTCAATGTAGACTTGGAGGCTAGCAAGCAATGTTAGAAAAAATATTAACGTTTTTTAAGAAAAACGGCGTGTTACTCATACAAATAGCCGTTATGTTACTGCCCCTGATGATTTTTCTTGAATATTACGCAATCAGCGGTTCTGAATCCGATGATGTTGTTTCTAGCATTGACGCAGTAGAAACCGTTAAGACACCTGCTGAGCCTATTCAAAAAGTCGAACAAACTACCGATGAGAAAAAAGAAGTACCTCAATCTGATGTGTCAACGTTTGAAATTGATGAAGTCAGTCAAGAGATGCTAGATAAAACCTCAAAAAATCCTAAAGAATTACTGTCTGGAAATAGTCCCTGTACGCATTTTGACGATGTGCATGTGGTATCAAAACATACCGGAACGATTTCAAAAGCTAAAAATGCAAAACCCTTTAAAACACCGTTACCTGCCCTAATTAGCGAAATCGAATACTCGTGTGTCGATAACGTCAAAGGCACAAAACGCACTAAGACAACAACGATGGGCGTTGCTGTTGACGCGGAGGCGAACACGTTACGTTGCGTACAATCCATTACGGATGACACAATGGATAGCGACGCGCGTTTTAAACATGTTGTAAAAATAATGACGCATCATTGCGGGTTCAAATTGTCAGAACATCACACAACTTCAACAACTCAACCTTAAAAAAAAATAAAATTTACTAAAAATGAAAAACCGCTTTGATTTAATTATTTTTGACTGGGACGGTACGTTAATCGATTCGATTGATTGGATTGCCCGCTGTTTACAAAATGCTTCGAATGATACGCGACATGCAACGCCAGATTATCAAGCGGCAAAAGATGTTATTGGTTTAAGTATTGAACGCGCGATTGAAGCCTTATATTCAGATGCGCAAACGGATGAAGTGGCGGATTTAGTCAATCGTTATGAAACCGCTTATTTTTCTAAACAAATTAGCCGCGATGACTTATTTACCGGTGTTTACGAAATGTTAGAATCGTTACGCGAAAAGGGATTTAAACTGGCCATTGCCACAGGAAAAACGCGCGAAGGTTTAGACGAGGCATTAAATGCGACAAATACTTCGGATTTATTTTGCATCACACGCTGTGCTGACGAAACGCAATCAAAACCGCATCCACGCATGTTAGAAGAAATCATGCAATATACAAAAATTTCACCTGAACGCACTTTGATGGTCGGTGATTCAACGCATGATTTACAAATGGCGTTAAATGCCGGTGTTGCATCAATTGGCGTTGCAAGTGGCGCACACGATGAGGATCAATTAAAAAATTATCAGCCTTTGCATTGTTTTTTGCGCCCTACGGAATTATTACAGCATTTACTTTAAACACATTATAGCGAACTCTATTTTATGGAAAATAAATCCAACTCAGGCTGGGAACGCGATTTAATTGAAAAAATCGCGCTTGCCTCCATTACGGAACAAACTCGCGCACGCCGTTGGGGTATTGCGTTTAAAAGTTTATTGTTTGTGTATTTGTTCGCCATATTTGGCGTTACTGTTTACCCAAAACTGGGTGAACATCATGGCTCAGCAGGCGAAGATCACACAGCAATTATCGATTTGGTTGGTCAAATTGCTGAAGATAAAGATACAAATGCTGACTCACTCATAGAAGGTTTGCGTAATGCGGTCGAAGATAAACATACCAAAGGCATTATTTTGCATGCTAATTCCCCCGGTGGCAGTCCAGTGCAATCGGCGTATGTGTACGATGAAATTCGTCGCATTAAAAAAGAACATCCAACACTGCCAATTTACACTGTCGTGAGCGATATGTGTGCTTCGGGTTGTTATTACATCGCCTCCGCCAGCGACAAAATTTTTGTGAATCCCGCCAGTTTAGTTGGCTCAATTGGTGTATTGATGGATGGTTTTGGCTTTGTGGATGGAATGCAAAAATTAGGTGTTGAACGACGTTTACTCACAGCTGGTTCACACAAAGCCATGCTTGACCCATTCACGCCGCGCAAAGAAAATGAAACGCTTTATATGCAAAATTTACTCAATCAAGTGCATCAACAATTTATCAATGCCGTAAAAACGGGACGAGGTTCGCGCTTAAAAGAATCACCTGAAATGTTTTCAGGTTTGGTTTGGTCAGGCGAAGAAGGCGTTAAATTGGGTTTAGTCGATGAATTTGCAACACAAAAAGAAGTTGCTAAAAATTTGATTGGCGCTGAAAACGAAGTGAATTTCACGCCACAAGAACGTTTGTTAGATAGATTAGCGGGACGTTTAGGCGCATCATTTGGTCAGGCAATCAGCAGTTTTTTACAACCTGTGTCTTTACGGTAATACTTGGATAAAACAATGAGTGATGAAAAAATAATTAAAGTAAGAATACCGAGTTTTACGCGATTATTCATTGGTGGCTTGGCGGCTTATTGGTTGTCAACGATTATGAATCCCGCTTTTGTAGCAATCGGCTTTTTAGTTATCTTGATGATTCCGGTTTTAACAGTCGACAACATGTTCTCGCGGCAATTTTCGACTGCTTATAAAAAGCCACCAGAGCCTGTAAAACCAAAGTCACAACCTAAAGCCGTTGAAGAAACTAAAGATGATAAAACTAAAGTTGTCAAAACGGCTATTGAGCAAAAACTCGAAAAATCAGAAAGTAAAAAAGAAAAACATCATAAAGCTAAACACCACTAAATGTCAGAGTCTCTCACCGAGAAAATAACGCGTTGGGGTTTAGAACTCGGATTCCAACAAGTTGGCATTACGAATACCGATTTATTTCAAGCCGAAAATCGTTTGCATAAATGGCTAGCAAACGATTTTCATGGCGAACTCGATTACATGGCAAAACATGGTTTAAAACGCTCCCGCCCTGCTCTGCTTCATCCCAATACAAAAAGTATTATTTCAGTGCGAATGGATTATTTGCCCGAAAATCACGCCGCGTTAAAACAGGCTTTAACCTCACCGACTGCCGCCTATATTTCCCGTTATGCGTTAGGACGCGATTATCACAAACTCATGCGCCAACGTTTGCAAAAACTCGCTGACAAAATTCAAAACGAAGTAGGTGAATTTGGTTATCGCGCATTTGTAGACAGTGCGCCGGTTTTAGAAAAAGCCATTGCCGAAAAAGCCGGTTTAGGTTGGATTGGCAAACATTCAAATTTAATAAATCGTAAAGCGGGTTCATGGTTTTTTTTGGGTGAAATTTATACGGATTTGGATTTGCCAAGCGACACGCCAGCAACGTCTCATTGTGGCGAATGCCGTGCATGTTTGAACGTTTGTCCAACGCAGGCAATTGTTGCACCGTACCAAGTTGATGCACGACGATGCGTGTCTTATTTAACTATCGAATTGCATGGCGCAATTCCTGAAGCATTCCGACCTTTGATTGGCAATCGAATTTACGGTTGCGATGATTGCCAAATCATTTGTCCTTGGAATCGATTTGCTAATTTAACAAAAGAACTCGATTTTAATCCGCGTCACCAGTTAAACACGCGACAATTACTCGATGTTTTTGCGTGGTCAGAAACAGAATTTTTAACTAAAACCGAAGGCTCGGCAATTCGGCGACTTGGTTACGAAAGATGGTTACGAAATATTGCCGTTGCCTTGGGAAATTCCCTAAAAAATGAAATTATTTTAAATGCGTTAAATGCGCGTTTAAACATTGATTCAGAATTAGTGCGCGAACATATTTTGTGGGCAATTACGCGCCAAACTGGCTAATTTTTGACCAATCAAACGATACACCGGGGTCTGTTTTTCGGTTCGGCGCAATATCAGAATGCCCTGCAATATTTGAAAGCGTGGGATAGGCTTTAAACAATGCGGCAAGCACGTCATTTAATTTTTCATATTGTGCTTGAGTGTAAGCAATTGTTTCACAGCCTTCTAACTCAATGCCAATCGAAAAATCGTTGCAATTTTCCCGCCCTTGAAAATTTGAAACTCCCGCATGCCAAGCACGTTTATTAAATGGCACATATTGCACACATTCACCATCACGACGAATTAACAAATGCGCCGATACTTGCAATGTATGAATTTCTTCAAAATACGGATGCGTGTTTGGATTTAATTGATTACAAAATAAATCATCGATATAGCTGCCTCCGAATTCATTGGGCGGCAAACTAATACAATGAATTACAACCAGCGAAATATCGTTTTCGTCTGGGCGATTATTAAAGTTGGGTGATGGAACGTGTTTAATATCGGTGAACCAATGGTCTTTGATGTTCATAGAGGCTTTAGATTTAAGTGGCTGTGCGGTATTCTAGCGCGTTTAGATTCATATATAACTCAGAAATCATGCAAGAAATTTATCAACCTCAAGAAATCGAACCACAAATCCAGCAAAGCTGGGCAGTCAACCGAATTTTTAACGTTTCAGAATCTTCTGACAAAGAAAAATACTATTGTCTTTCGATGTTTCCGTATCCTAGCGGCAAACTGCACATGGGACACGTCCGCAATTACACCATCGGTGACGTAATTTCCCGTTATCAACGAATGCTTGGCAAAAACGTGTTGCAACCGATGGGTTGGGATGCGTTCGGTCTACCTGCGGAAAATGCCGCTATGCAACACAAAGTACATCCCGCCGATTGGACTTACAGCAACATTGATTACATGCGCGACCAATTGAAACGCTTAGGTTTTGCTTATGATTGGGATAGAGAAATTGCAACATGTGACCCTGATTATTACAAGTGGGAACAATGGTTTTTCTTAAAATTGCTCGACAAAGGCTTGGTTTATAAAAAAACCGCGCCTGTGAATTGGTGTCCGCACGATATGACCGTGTTGGCGAATGAACAAGTGATTGACGGTTGTTGCTGGCGTTGTGATACCAAAGTCGAACGCAAAGAAATCGCGCAATGGTTTTTAAAAATTACCGATTACGCACAAGAATTACTTGATTCGCTCGAAACACTCGACGGCTGGCCTGAACAAGTTAAAACCATGCAAGCGAATTGGATTGGGCGCAGCGAAGGTGTGGAAATGGATTTTGCAGTCGAAAATGAAAATCCAGTCCGCATTTACACAACTCGTCCCGATACCTTGATGGGCGTGACTTATTTAGCCGTTGCCGCTGAACATCCGCTTGCACTCAAAGCCGCTGAAACGAATTCGGATATTCGCGCGTTTATCGAAGAATGCAAAGTGATGGAAACCTCCGAAGCCGCGATGGAAACCATGGAAAAACGCGGTATTGCCTCAGGCATTACAGCCGTTCATCCGATTACAGGCGAAAGCGTTCCTGTTTGGATTGCAAATTTCGTGTTAATGAGTTACGGCACAGGTGCGGTGATGTCTGTTCCCGCGCATGACCAACGTGATTTTGAATTTGCAAAAAAATATGGCATTGCCATTAAACAGCAAATGGTGAAAATGACGATTGCGCTGAACAAGCCTTTACACAAAAAGGCGTATTGAAAAATTCAGGCGCATTTGATGGGCTAACCTCGCAAGAAGCCTTTGCAAAAATTGCCGAAACCTTAGAAACGCAAAACAAAGGTGTTCGTAAAGTGAATTTCCGTTTGCGCGATTGGGGCGTTTCACGTCAACGTTATTGGGGCGCACCGATTCCTGTGATTTATTGCGATGATTGCGGCACTGTTCCCGTTCCTGATAAAGATTTGCCTGTTGAATTGCCGCGCGATGTGATTTTAGACGGTTCGCAATCGCCGCTGGTCGCGCATCCGACGTTTTCAAAAGTCGATTGTCCAAAATGTGGAAAACCAGCAAAACGTGAAACCGATACCTTTGACACATTTATGGAATCGTCGTGGTATTTCGCGCGTTTTGCCAGTCAGCCAAATGATGCCATGCTCGGCGAAAGCGTGAAACATTGGTTGCCAGTTGACCATTATATCGGCGGCATTGAACACGCGATTTTGCATCTGCTTTATGCGCGTTTTTATACCAAATTGTTGCGCGACGAAGGTTTAGTGAGTTGTGACGAACCGTTTAAACATCTGCTCACGCAAGGTATGGTGTTAATGAACGGCAGTAAAATGTCAAAATCAAAAGGCAACACCGTTGACCCGCAAGAACTCATCGAAAAATACGGCGCAGACACGGTTCGACTTTTCATCATGTTTGCCGCACCACCAGAGCAATCGCTCGAATGGTCAGCCGACGGTGTAGAAGGCGCGTCGCGTTTCTTGAAGCGCGTGTGGCGACAAGTGTTTTTGCATGTTGAACAAACGCAAGGACAACGTTTTACGCTTAACGGTGATTTGAGCGACGAACAAAAAACTGTACGTCGCCAATTGCATCAAACGATTCAAAAAGTCACGCATGACATGGGTGTGCGTTTGATTTTCAACAC
>DALYHZ010000137.1:0-7022 GCA_031970635.1 Methylococcaceae bacterium
CCTGTGTCGAGTAAATTCGCGGTTAATGCAGATAAACCAAATTGCTCACCATCTCGCGCACTACCCGCATCGAATACAACTTGAATATCTACCATTGGTAAAGCGTCTGTTTGGACAAAATAAACGCGACTGCCTTTTTCAGTTTGCCAATTTTCAATGTGTGCGGCTGACCACGCGTATGGTGTCAATAAAAGGAAAACAACACTGATAATTCGTTTTTGTAACGTGAATTTTTTGTGATTTGAATCGATTAAGCTCATAGAAAAACCAATGCAACAATTAAAAAAAGTATTGTGCCAACAAGAACATATTGTGTTTTCTTTTCGACTATTTTCAATTTACCCATTTGTTGTACACGTTCTATTTTGCCCTTAACTTTAGATAATGTATTTTGTACTTTGTTTTGTTCAACCGCATCTGATGAAAAATCATGTGTAATGGTCGAATAAAAACTCCCGCATTTCGGGCAATTTAATTCAAGGTCGTGGCGAAGGTGACCACAAGAAAGGCACTTAGTCATTCTGATTTCCAATAATAGGGTGTTTTGACGGCTGTTCAATCTCAGTTTCCAGGCTATGTGTTTTTTGTTCAGTTTTTTGGGATTCTGCAACGTCATCAATAATTTCAGTATAAAAACTACCACATTTAGGGCAGTTTAATTGCGTGGCGTAATGCAGATAATCACAAGAATGGCATCTAGTCATCATAAGTGCGAAAAATAAATTTAAAAATTTTTGTTGAGATTACCACAAATCAAGTCTCTCACAAGTGCAATAACGAGTTTGCTAATTGAATAATTTGTTCTGGTTTAATTTCTCGAACCGAATCATCCAATTTATTGAGCTTACGAGGATTAACAATCGACGGTGATTTTAACACTTTATTGATCTCAGTTTGATAAACACGACTAACGGGCGTGCAGCCAAATAGCGTAATTGACGGCGTATTTAAACCCCATGCAAAATGAGTCGGACCTGTATCATTGCCAATAATTAAATCCACTTGCGAAAGCAAAGCCTTTAACGCATTTAAATCGAGTGCAGGCAAAACACGAATAAATGAGGACTGCAACGCCATATTTTCTGCGGTGAGTCGTTCATTTTCATTTCCCCAAATAATTAAACAATTTTGTTTTAACGCGTTGGCAACCTCGACAAATTTTGCGGCAGGATAATTACGACTTGCCCATGTCGAACCAATTACAAACACAATATTTTTCAAATCGCTTCGTAAAAATTTGTTCAAATCAATGGTTGGAGGCGAAAAAAATAAAAACGCTTTTTTGGCTAAAATGTCTTCGCGTGAAATTGAAAATCCCAATGGACGCGCTAAAACAGCGGCGTTACGGTCGATGGTATTCTCATCGTAAGCGCAAGCGATTTTATGTGAATAAAGATAGGACGCAATCGGTTCCCGAATGGAAAGCGAATCAAATCCCGCGATATTTTTGCCTAATAATCGTGCGACAACGGCAGATTTTAATAAGCCTTGCGCGTCAATAATTAAATCGTAATCTTGTTTTGCATACGTTTTTATTGCTTTGTGTTCTTGAAAAATAGCGCGTTTGTTGGTTTTTGCCGCTTTCAAATTTACCGTTAAAACATTCGTGACATCAGGATTGTTGCGTAATACTTCAGCAAAACGTTCTTCGACTATCCAATCAATTTGTAATTTTGGAAATCGCGCTTTGATAAATTGCAACGCAACCATTGCGTGAACAATATCGCCTAAAGCAGAAAGTTTAACGATAGCAATTTTTTTCATGATTCAATCAACGCGGCAATTTGTTGGGGTGAAATATCCGTTAAACATTGTCGATGACCTAACGGGCAATCACGTTTAAAACAGGGCGAACACGCCAAATTTAACGATACGATTTGCGCTTCAGCGTGTAATGGCGGCGTAAATTTAGGATCAGAAGAGCCATAAAGCGCGATTACTTTTTTGTTTAACGCGGCGGCAACGTGCATAAGTCCTGAATCGTTACTCACTACCGTATTTGCGAGTGACAGTAAATCAACCGCTTCGGTTAGATTGGTTTTACCAGCAAAATCTTGGCATTGCCAGCCGCAAAGTTTGTTAATCATTTCGGTAATTGGCTTATCTTTTTCCGAACCGATAAGCCATATTTGCCAGCCTTCTGATAATTGTTGCAACGCTAATTCGGCAAAATGGGTTTCTGACCAGCGTTTTGCTGAACCGTATTCCGCACCGGCACATAAAATCAAAATCGGTTTTGATAAACGTAAATTAAATTTACTAATAACGGCTTGTTGTTGATGAGCCGTCACATTTAACGCGGGAAAAGAATAGGGCGGTGGTAATTCCGTTTTGTTCGCAAATCCAAGTGCGACGAAACGTTGCACCGTCATCGTTAATATTTTTTTGTCTAATAGTCGAAAATCATTGAGTAATCCCCAGCGCAATTCGCCTAAAAAACCAGTGCGTTTTGGAATTTTTGCAAAAAATGGAATTAACGCCGATTTCCACGAATTAGGTAGCGTGATGGCTTGGTCATAATTTTCAGCGCGTAATTCTTTTCCTAACACAAATCGCGCTTTTAAACCGAACTGACGGTGCGTTAATGGCATGACAAACGATTTACTCACTTCCGGCATACGCGCCAATAAACCTTGTGACCATTCAGGCGCAAGCACGTCAATTTGACAATTCGGATAATTATTTTTCAGCGTGATAAATAAACTTTGCGCCATGACCATATCACCGACCCATGACGGCGCGATTATTAAAATTTTCATTTATTTTTAAGTTTGAGAATAACGAGACGGTAATTTATTTACGGCATTTAAATTCCACGGCATTGTTTCAATGGTGCCTTCCAAGTGGTTTTCGGTTTTATCGTCAAAATCCGTTAAAAAATCTAAACCGGTTTGCGCTTCAACGCTATCAATTGTTGTGACAAATTGCGTCAAAGGCTCTTTGCCCGTGACGGTTTGCGGCATGATGAATGCCAGCGCAAATGCAGGTTTACTGTCCGTTTCTTCGGTGACATAAATTTTATAAAACGCTTTTGGCACATCCACGCGCCACGACGACGATAATTTTTCAGCTTTGTCACCAAAAATAGGACCTGTGATGACCCACACTTTGCCAAAATTTTTGGCAAAAAAGGAAAGTTCCACTTCTTCTAAACGTTCCCACAATTGTTGATTTAATTTCGGACGTTGCGGGCTAACGTTAGTCATTAAAAAACTGTCTGCTTGCCCGTATTTACCATATAAAACGCTCATCGCGTGATTGGGTGCGTTATGTCCACGGTCATAACCGCTTTTATTATAATCATCATGACTAACGCGATTAAAACTGCGCCAATCTGTTTCAAAATGACTAGGTCGTTTTAAATTTGGCGCATTGTCAGCCGGTGGTTTTAACGCATATTCCACCCACAATGGATTACCGCGTAAATCGGAATAGCCTACGATAAAACCGTTATTTCGAAATACGCGAAACCAAGTATTTGTATTCCATGTTGAAATAGCTTGCGGTGTGCCTTGATAAAGCAAAGCTGGACGCGCCACCGCAACTTCATAACCGTAACCACACAAAATCAGTGTAAGTATCGGCATAATGACACGCGGATACGTTTGTAAAAAACGAAAACCCGCGATAAAAAAATCTAACGTTTTGTTCATATAGTTAAAGCAGGCGATTTAATAATTCATCACGCGTTAAATTGAAATGTTGTGCAATGTCACTAATTATCGCCGCAAGCGTTCCTATTTTTAGCGGACTATGCGCCGGGATAGTGACATGATGCTCACCGTTTCGTAATGTTGTGATTCGAATATGACTGCCTGATTGCCGTGTTATTTTGTAGCCAAGAACTTCTAAAATTTTAATTAGTTCTAAACCCGTTAAATTGCGAGGTAGTTTCATGCCGCGATAACTTCATCGTGAACAAAATGCAATCGAATTACACGTGGTTTTTGCCCTGTTTCAAAATGACAATCGACCGCATCACGAATGTTTGTCCGCAATTCATCAAGATCATCCCCTTCTGTATAAATTGAAAAACCTAACGATTTGGCTATAAAGCCACCTTCGGGCGCATCTTCCACTAAAAAAATAATCTCGTGCATCGCATTTAACCTAAACTTTTGCTCGCTAATTCAAATACATCATTAGAGATATTTTCGGTATTCATGACGCGTTGCAATTGCGCTTTCATGAGTGTTTGCCGCGTGTCATCAACTTTGCGCCACGCAGTTAAAGGCGTGAGCATTCGTGAGGCAACTTGTGGATTGATGGCGTTTAATTCAATAATCGCATCGCCTAAAAACGCATAACCTTGACCATTTACGGCGTGGAAATGTACCGGATTTGCCTGACTGAATGCGCCGATTAACGAACGGACGCGATTTGGATTTTTCATGTCAAATGCAACATGTGAACGCAGATTTTGCACTGTTTCAAACGCATCGGTACTTGGACTACTCGCTTGCAATGCAAACCATTTATCAATGACGAGCGGTTCATTTTTCCATTGCGTGTAAAACGCCTTTAAACAATCTTGTTTTGCTGGATGGTCATTGTGAACAATTGCCGATAATGCCGCCATTTGGTCGGTCATATTACCCGCTTGCTTAAATTGCGAATGCGCCAAAGCATAATTTTCAACCGAATTTAATTTACTCAAAAACGCTAAACACGCATTTTTTACACGCCGACGACCGATTGCTTCGGGACTAAAATCACCCGATTCCTCTTTGTGATGCGCGTTATAAATGGCGGTAAATTGTGTTTCAAATTTTTCCGCGAGCGTTTTTAACACCAATTCACGCGCAAAATGAATACCGTCAAAATCCACAATCGTCATGCGCTCCGCTAAATAATTTTCCGACGGCAACGAAAGCAACAATGAAAAATACGCTAAATCAGTAATTGGCGAATTTAAAACTTTTTCAAACGTTGCCAACAAAATTGGATTTACCTCAGCGGATTTCGATTTCACCAAATCTAAAATAATTTGCTCGGCTAATAGCTGGCTCGCATCCCAACGATTAAATGAATCGCTGTCGTGTTGTGATAAAAACGCCAATTCGTCCAAACTGCGCGGCATTTCAATATTTACGGGCGCAGAAAAGCCTCGCAAAATCGACACAATCGGTGCAGATTCGAGCGCGTCAAACGTAAACGTTTGTTGCATTTCGTTAAATTGCAATAACGTTTCGGGCATCAAATCGTCGCCTGTTTGAGGATTTAATAATCCTAAACGAACTGGAATTAACAACGGTTCTGTTTGATTGGGATAACTTTGCGAAAGCGTGAGCGAAAAGGTTTTTGTTGCGGCATCATAATTCGATTCAACTTGGACTTTTGGCGTTCCCGCTTGTGAATACCAACGGCGGAATTGGCTCAAATCCATGCCATTTGCATCTTGCATCGCGCTGACAAAATCATCACACGTTACCGCTTGCCCGTCATGACGTTCAAAATACAAATCACTGCCACGTCTAAAACCATCTACGCCAAGCAACGTGTGCAACATTCGCACAACTTCTGCACCTTTTTCATAAACGGTTAAGGTGTAAAAATTATTGATTTCGATATACGAATCTGGACGAACCGAATGCGCTAACGGGCTGGCATCTTCGGCAAATTGGCGCGTACGAAGTTGTGTGACATCTTCAATGCGTTTGACGGCTTTGGAGGTGCGGTCGCCGGTAAATTCTTGGTCACGGAAAACGGTAAAACCTTCTTTCAAACTCAATTGAAACCAATCACGGCAAGTGATTCGGTTGCCTGTCCAATTGTGGAAATACTCGTGAGCAATGACACCTTCGATACCTTCATAATCAAAATCCGTTGCCGTATCAGGGCGAGCGAGAACAAATTTTGTGTTGAAAACATTTAAACCTTTGTTTTCCATCGCGCCCATATTGAAATGGCTGACGGCAACAATCATGTATAAATCTAAATCGTATTCGCGCCCATAAACTTCCTCATCCCATCGCATCGCATATTTAAGCGATTGCATGGCGTGAGCGCATTTATCTTTGTCGTGGGCTTCGACGAAAATTTCTAAGTCGATTTTTCTGTCCGATTGCGTCACAAATGTGTCGGAGACACATTCCAATTGTCCCGCAACGAGCGCAAATAAATAACACGGTTTTGCAAACGGGTCGTGCCATGTGACCCAATGTTGGTTATTTTCAAATTCACCACTGGCGACTTTATTACCGTTTGAAAGTAACACTGGATAATCGGTTTTATCGGCAACAATTGTGGTCGTGAATGTTGTCATCACATCGGGACGGTCGAGAAAATAAGTGATTTTTCTAAAACCTTCGGCTTCACATTGCGTGCAAAGCATTCCGTTTGATAAATACAACCCTTCTAACGCGGTATTAGCTTTTGGGTTAATTGTGTTTTCGATAATGACGGTAAACGATTCTGTTTGTGGCGCGTTTTGAATCGTCAGCGTTTCAGGTGTTAGCGTGTAATCACTTGGTGTTAATTCTGTTTCATTTAAAACAACACGGTTCAGCGTTAAGTTTTCGCCATTTAAGACTAAATTTGTGTTGGTATTTTGGCTGGCAGAATTACGTTGCAACGTCAGCGTTGCTAACACTTTGGTATTTTCAGTAACCAGTGAAAAATGCAGTTTTACGTCGTGAATCAAAAATTCAGGCACGGTGTAATCGTTACGGTGAATGGTTTTAGGCGTTTTGTTGGTCATGAATTTTTTTAAAATATAAAGTTAAAAGACGATTGGGTTTAGCGAATGGATTTAATTATTCTCGATAACTTGCATACGCGCTGGCTGTTTCCCACAACGCCACTTCTGTGACGTGAAAACCGTTGGCTTGCAAATGTTTAAAAATCATTTTGCTCAACACTTCGGCGGTTGGATGTTCTTCTAGCACCATGAAACGTTCTTCATTGGCAATAAGTGCTGGAATAATGGGGTCGTCTTTGTGTAATAAAAAATTGTGGTCTAATTGCGTATTCACATAATTTTCGACGCACTCTTTTACGTCTGAAAAATCACACACCATACT
>DALYHZ010000138.1:0-5408 GCA_031970635.1 Methylococcaceae bacterium
GGTTTCACTGAGTGTTAATTCATCATTTGTATCCCCCAACAACGAATCAAAGTCAAATCCTGTGCTGCCTAATAAATTATCTAACTCTTCATCTGATACAACAGAAGCATTCATTGCAGTTGCTAATTGATTTTCCAACGATGTTATGGATTCCGATTTCATTGTTTTCACATCATCATCCAAATCATTGATGTCCAACAAACCGTCTAAGTCATCGACGAAATCAAAAGGTTCATTTTCTGGAATGAAATCTAAATCATCGATATTTGTGATTTCTTCTACAGCGGAGACTTTTGGTGATTCTTTTGGTAAATCAGCATCCATTTCTTTTTTAGCGCGTGCTAATACCTGATCGAGGGCATCACCTGCCGGTGGCTCATCATCCAAAGGTAACGTGGAGGTAGCTTGATCAAGTCGAGCGTCTAAATCCAAGTCCAAATTATCACGTGAGGCTTTGGCTTTTGTTGGTTTTTTTGCTGAATTTGTCATGATTACACTGGATGATGAAAAAAGAAAAAGTCCGTTATGTTTAAAAAGATATTACGCTACGCTTAGTTTGTTTTGTTATGCTAACGCCTGTTTAATTGTGAACAGGCATAAATTTTCGTTCATTTAGCATTAAATTCCTAAAAAAACTTCTCAGAGAAATCACCATCATGCAACTTGCTATTACCATTTTAAGCGACAGTCCATTTGATGCCATTTCTGAACTGATACATTCAACAGTTTCGAGTGGCTGCCGTATTGTAGATATTAAATCGTCGCGTTTTAGCGAATTACGCTGTGCATATTTGCTCGTTGAAGGTAATTGGAATCAACTTGCTAAATATGAAAGCATGTTACATGCCATAGAAAAAAAATTACATCTTAAAATTAACAGTTCACGTATAGAAAAAACGCGACAAGCCTGTGATGAAATGCCTTATACCATTGAAATTATTGGCTTGGAAAACAATGATGGGTTAAATAAAGTTGTACACTTTCTCAATGATAAAGGCGTTAATATCGAGGAGATTAGTGGTCGTCGCTACCAAGCACCGTATTTAGACGCACAATTATTTTCCACCCGCATTGTAATTTCAATTTCAGCGACATTCTCATTATTCCAATTACGTGATGAATTGATGTATTTTTGTGATGAATTGAACACTGACCTCATTTTTGAACCCTTTCGGAATTAACCATTTATGACAATGATAACGTTAGGCGCCGTTGTGCCAAATTTCATCGCTACCACAACGGGCGATAAAACCATTCAATTGAGTCATTACTTAGGAAAAAATGTGGTGTTGTATTTTTATCCTAAAGACAGCACACCCGGTTGTACACAAGAAGCGCAAGATTTTCGCGATCATTACGCGCAATTTGAAATGTTAAATACGGTTATCTTTGGCATCTCGCGTGACAGTGTGAAATCGCACGAAAATTTTAAATGTAAACAAGAATTACCCTTTGACCTGATTTCAGACAGTGATGAAGCTATCTGCCAATTATTTGACGTATTAAAAATGAAAAATATGTACGGCAAACAAGTGCGCGGTATTGAACGCAGTACTTTTTTAATCAATGCTGAAGGCATTTTGACTTATGAATGGCGGAAAGTGAAAGTAGCTGGGCATTGTTTAGCTGTTTTAGAAAAATTGGATCATGTGTCATAGGTAATGACGCACATTTAGCGTGACGTTTTAGCATACCATGACAAAAAATACGGACAACATATCTGGTTTTTTTACATGTGACAGTCGTTTGATAATTTATAAGGATACCAGCCGATTTACTTTATTTCTTGAGGATTTTTATGAAAATAATGCACAAAACTATGGGACTGTTTTTAACAGTCGCGTTATCTACACAAGTTGTTTTTGCTGAAACAGCAAAATCTACTGAAACACGTCATGCCATAGAGGTTTCTATCAACGGTAATGGCTATGCTATCGATAAAAATTCGTACAACAAAGTAAGAAAAACCATTGGCGATGCAGTGACAAACGATGTGATTGATAAATTCGTCATTTATGGTTACGCAAAAGAAGGCGGTTTTTCAGCGTGCGTTGAAGACCGTCCAAGTTCTAATCCACCCAGCGCGGCATTTGAAAAATTTGTGAAACAATTAAATGCCATCAAACCACCGCGTAAAACCACAGGTTATGGCATCAATCGTGTGCAAACGTGTCCAGCATTGCCAGCAATCGATACGAGCATCCGACCTAAAACCGTTTTTGTTGCAAAATCCGATGAAAGCAAACAATGTGATGCCACAAGCGGCATTAGTTTAGCGGACATGCAAAAACAACTAACGAATATGGTTATTTATTCATCGACTAAAAAATCCGATGGTCTCATGCACATCACACTTTGCGGTTCGACGACAGGAATGCTCAATGTCTATGAAATTGCACAAACAGAATTTGAAAGATCCAAAACGTTAGGTTTTACTGAAGTAATTGAACAACCCTAATTTTTCATCGCGCTAACACCGTTAGCCCGCCGCTTCTGCAACCAACGCAACACGCCCGTGACAAAAAGAATCGGGCAACACAACCCCGAAAAAAACACCAATAAACGCCCCGTCATCGAAAACGCTTCGCCGCTATGCAACGGATGAAACCAACTAATCACCGTGTCGCCATTAGAAAACTGCTTCGGATTAGCCACATTCAAAATTTCTCCCGAATACTGGTCAATCCAAACGTTTGTTTTTGGAAAACGCTGACTGGGTTCATCGGCTTGACGTAGACGGATATGATAACTCCCCAAATTCCCCGATGGCGTTTCAATCCAACACAAACGCGCCTTAGGGAATTGTTGCTTTGCAATCTCAACAGCTTTGTCCAAACTGATTCGAGGTTGATTTGAAAAATTCGAGGGCGATTTCGACAACGTTTGCAACGGCGAAAAATAACTAATCAATGGATTCGCATATTCGGGAATTTCTAACGCAATGCCCGTAATCGCCAGCATTAACATCACAATTAAACTGTAAATCCCGCTCACTTTGTGCAAATCGTAAGTAAAACGTTCTCGACTTGCTGAACGTTTAATCAGTAACGCCGAAACGATTTTATGTCGCGCAGGCAACCATAAATAAACGCCACTAAGTAACGAAATCAGCAAAAATCCGCCCACGATTGCCATGACAATTTTGCCCGTATGTTTGAGCAATAACGTGTAATGCAAATCATAAATCCACGTCATTGTAAAATCGCCCCAAAACCGTTTTTTTACCACTTCGCCCGAATACGGATTGACCGACACCAGCAATGGCGCAAAGTGAGAATGTTCAATTTCTTGCGCGGTGTAATAACGCGCTGTAATCATACGCTGAGGATTTTCAGGGATTTCCAACCGCCAACCATTTTGCCGTTCAGGTTCGGTTTGACGTAGCGATTGAAAAATCGTCTCGTAGGGCAGAGGCGTTTTGGCAGGATTTACAATCACTAATTCAGGATTGAGTATTTCATCGAGTTCAACATAAAACACCAGCAAACTGCCAGTCAGTCCAACGATAGAAATAATTAATCCTAAAATTAGCCCCACATAAAGATGCACGTCTAGCCACAATTTGCGTGCCTGATTTTTGCGGAGAGGTTTTTTCATGCGTGATTAGTAATCAAATTTAACATTGACCGCACCATAAAAAGCACGACCATCACCTGGTGAGTAAAGCGGTTCGCCATAACCTGCGTCATACCAAACATATTCACGATTCGCATCGGTTAAGTTTTTGACTTGGAATTGCAAATCGACTTGTTTGGTGACTTGATAACCTAAATCTAAATTTAACAAACCATAACCACCGAATTTCCCTAATTTATTAGCTTGGTCAACGAAGTAATCACTTTGCCCAGTTGTCCATAACGACGATTTCAGCGCAGAGGTAATTTGGTAATCGATACCAGCCGAAAAGAGATGTTCAGGCGTGTTAATAATTTGATTTCCTTTGACATATTGCGTATTGCTGGGCGCAGTTTTCACAATCGCTTCTTGCAAAGAATACGCTGTCCAAACGCTCACCGAATCAATCGGATTGACTTTCACTTCGACATCAACGCCATGCCGTTTCGTCGCGCCAATCGTGACCGAATCATTTTTTTCACTGTTTAACACGCGGCTCGATTCGTTCGAGGCATCTTGTCGCCAATACGCAATTCGCGCTTCTGTCCAATCGACAGGTTTTAATTTAACGCCCACTTCCCAACCTTCGTTAATTGAAGGAGCTACGTCTGTTGCACCACGATTGATTTTATATGCCGCCGCACCAACGCCAACTTGGAATGTGCGTCCCCAGTTACCGTAAAGACTGTAACCATCAATCGGTGTAATCACCGCTCCGATTTTGGGTTGAGGAATCATGCCGTAATTGTTGATTGCGGCAGGAACGCCCGTTAAACGGTTGGTAAAATTGCCATCAATTTGGTCAGCACGAAATCCTGGTGTGATTTTTAACCATTCGGTGGGTTTAATCACCGCTTGAATGTAACCGCCATACGTTAAGAAATCGAATTCTTGATTTCTCGTCATCGACGTTCGCACTGCATTGGTGGTATTAAAACGCCACGATTTATTGTCTTGTTGTTGGAAATCAAAACCGCCTTCTAATGAAAAATCATTCAGCCATGAAATCGTTGGTCTGTAAGTCAGCGAGGTGATTGCGCCATATTGATGCTCGGCGTTGGTGCGTTCCTGTTGTGAACCTGTGATATAAAACTTCACAAAACGTTGGTCATCAAACGTATTCGCATAACTTTTCGTTGACCAAAATAATTGGTCAGTCACATTCACGTCTAAATGTCCGCTGATTTGTCCGATTTGACGATTGCTACTATCGGTTGCATTGCGAGGCATCGATTGTGTGCGGTCGGCGAGCATTTCTTTTGCGGTTAGATAACCCGCTTCTTTGGCATCGCCTTCGCTCCAACGGGCAATTAAACCAACTTTATATTTTTCACTTTCAGGTGTGTAAAACCATTTGCCTGAAAAGCTATTTTTATTCGAATCACCACGGTCACGATAACCGCTGGTGTCACGATAAGAAACGGCGTAATTTTGTGAAAAACCGTTTTTCTCATAACCCAAACCCGATTGCACGTCGTAACTATCAAAACTGCCGTAACTGACGCGACCTTTCGCGTAATTTCCGCCTGTTGTGGTGTTGATGTTGGCGTTTCCTGCAATCGCATACAAGCCATAACGCGGGTCGTTTGTGCCACGCACCACTTCAATCGATTCAATATCGAGCGGGAAAATCGAATCGATAAATGGCATATTGCCATCGTTGGTATTGCTGGGAATACCGTCGATTAACAGTTTCACCGCATTGATGTTGCCTTCACCGTTAAAACCGCGAAACGACAATTTGCCCGTTGTTGTGCCTTGTCCGAATTGAGTAATTTGCACACCTGGCATAC
>DALYHZ010000138.1:5418-6924 GCA_031970635.1 Methylococcaceae bacterium
AAGCGGTTAAAACATTCTGATTTTCGATTTTGTCGGCATACATAATATCGACGGATGAGAGAATGTCTTTGCTGGTGAGTTTTTCGTATTTTTCACTTTGACCAACCACCACCATCGAACCTAATTCAAAAATCGAATTATCTTTGCCGGTTTCATGATGCGTTTCAGACTTTGATGACGGCGCATTTTTAATTGCAATTACCCCGTCACCCGTTTCTTCATATTGCAAACCGCTCGATGTTAAAACACGCTTTAAGGCTTGTTGCACCGTAAAATCGCCTTTTAATGCGTCGGCGTGAAGTCCTTTGACAACTGAATCGGCGTAAATCAATTTGGTGTTGGCATTTTTTGCCAAACTATCAAGTGTTGTACTTAACGATTGAGCGGGAATGTCAAAGTGAATGCGGTTTTCGTCGGCGAGTGCGACATTTGTGGTCGCTAGACATAACGCAACTAACGGTAAATTCAGACGAGTTGAGTTAACTCGATGGTTCATAAACGTGTCTCCTTATGTTTTTAGGTTCGAGCAAGGATTTTTCCGTGCAATACCTTCATAACGAAACAGGAGACATAAACTAGACAATTATTTTTTGAGAAAATTTAAATGGTCAAATTGTTAGGGGAGGGTGGTTTTCAAATCAATAATTTTTCCATGTTCATCGAAAAATACCGTCACATTTTGCTGATTGCGGTACGTTAATAATTGTTCTTTATCAACATGATAAAACGCACATAAATCTGCATCTGTTACCGTATGTTCTGTTATAAAAGACTGGCGAGAATGGCGAAATTTACGAATTAAAATCCAAATAATCCACATCACGCCCAATATAAACAATGTGAAAATGTAGATTTCTAATAGTTCTAATAAACTCTTATAACCACCAAACCAACGCATTTCGTTAATGACATTGTAATCGCCTCGCAACCAGTTAATGAGCGTTACGATGGGATAAAGTAAATAGCCCCACATCACCCAACAAAGAATGGTAATTGCAAAGCTACTCAAACGTTTTGGAATACTTTGCAACTGCGGCACATTGATAATGTATTGTTTCATTTTTCGCGCAAGCCTCTATCGACAGTAACCCAAACGGCGCGTTGTCCACGTTTTTTCCTAATGGCGCGAATAGTACCGACAATCGTTGTTCCAACGTTCATTAACCAATAAACAATTGGGTACCAGACCATCCAATAGTAATACCGCGCAACGCCGCCCGTTTGTAATTCATAACGTGAGTCAATTGCCAAACTTACGCCAAATTGCAATAAACAGGTTATGCTAAGAAGCATACTTGTCCAACTCGGACTTAAATCGTGTAGCGATTCATTTGCGGTGGCAGTGAGAAATTCCAATGGTGCATAGAGCAGATGCAACAAAATCAAAAATGCCCAACAAACGCTAATCAGACATTCGCCATACAGTAACCACATTCCCCGCGATGACCAACGAAATAAATCACGAAAATAACGCAATAACACTTCACTGCCACCTTGCGCCCAGCG